>JBARVL010000455.1:0-3481 GCA_049646245.1 Crinalium sp.
GGGCAGGGGAGCAGGGGAGCAGGGGAGCAGGGGAGCAGGGGAGGCAGAGGGGCAGAGGGGCAGGGGAGGCAGGGGAGGCAGAGGGGCAGGGGAGCAGGGGAGCAGGGGAGCAGGGGAGCAGAGGAGGCAATTAAATGTTCATACATCAATATTTATCGCACTTATTTCGCACTTACCACTTTTTAGGCTTGTTTGAGTATCCCAGAATGCTTACCTCAAATATCAGATTTCAGTACAATCAGGTAAAGAAACTATACAATTTTTCAAAAATAAGTGCGATCGCATGAATTTCAAATCTGAATCAAAACTTCCGTTTAAGGCGGTGCTGCTGATAGCGCCGTTTTTCTTTTGGGGAACGGCAATGGTAGCTATGAAAGGTGTTATTCCCCACACTACGCCTTTGTTTATGGCTGGAGTGCGTTTGCTGCCCGCCGGAGTACTGGTGTTGGCAGGGGCGACTTTAGCAGGTCGTCGCCAGCCTCAAGGCTGGGCTGCATGGCTATGGATTATGTTATTTGCCTTAGTGGATGGCACTTTATTTCAAGGCTTTCTGGCTGAAGGGTTGGTGAGAACAAGTGCTGGTCTGGGTTCAGTGATGATTGACTCTCAACCTCTAGCTGTGGCTTTATTATCAGCTTGGTTGTTTGGGGAAGTTATTGGGATTTGGGGCTGGCTAGGGCTAGGTTTTGGGGTTTTGGGCATTAGTTTAATTGGCTTACCGGATGAGTGGGTTTTAAATTTCCTGAGTAGCGGTACAACGTCAGTAAATGGTAGTTGGCAGCAGCTTTTTGAGCATGGGGAGTGGTTGATGCTACTAGCTGCTTTGTCAATGGCGGTTGGAACTGTTTTGATTAGGTTTGTTTGCCGATACACTGATCCGGTGGTGGCTACAGGTTGGCACATGATTTTAGGTGGGTTGCCCTTATTTGCTTTCTCAGGTGTTTGGGAAACTAACCAATGGACGCATATTGATTTTGCTGGCTGGATGGCGTTAAGTTATTCGACAATTTTTGGAAGTGCGATCGCCTACGGTTTATTCTTTTACTTTGCATCTCTTGGCAATCTTACCAGTTTGAGTTCTCTGACTTTTTTGACACCAATATTTGCACTGTTGTTTGGCAATGTATTCCTGAACGAGGTGCTAAGTTACGTGCAATCATTCGGTGTGGGTCTAACTTTGGTGAGTATCTATCTGATCAATCAACGTGATGCGATCGCACTTAAGTTAAAATCTTTCACAACCCCACAACCCCAAAACATCTCAACAGCAGCTATTAATTTAAATACATCAGAGGAAGAAAATCTTATACTGTTAGAGGCTTCCTCTAGTTCTTTGGCTACCATACCAGTACAGGTAAAAGAATCAGAACCTGAAAAGTCCAATTCTTAGCTATTAACCAAAATATTTTGATCGAGGTAAACGGTACATTATTAACTAACCTCTATAGATACCTACTCAATCTAGCTGTTTTCAACATAGATTTCTTATATGATTCCCGCTCGTTCTAAATTGTTTATATTTACTTTTATTACCTGTCTGAGCTATGCAGCCAGCCGACAAAGTAGTGTTTTAGCGTATCCAAGCCTAGCCCAGTTGCAACCACAGCAGTCAATTTTAGCAAACACTACTGCTAATGCTAAGTCTAACTCCATAGTAGTTGCTCAGGCTTATCCAGGTGTGGCTGATATGCCGACTCTTAATAGAGGTTCTAAAGGTGAAAAAGTTGGGGAACTACAAACCCAGTTGAAACAGCTAGGATTTTACGACGGTCCTGTGGATAAAAGTTATGGTGAAAAATTGCAATTTGCTGTAGCAAAATTCCAAAATGCTGTTGGGTTAACGGCTGATGGTGTGACAACGCCTGCTACTTGGCAATGGCTTCAAATCATGCAAAGCCAAAACTCCTCTGCTGTTGCGACACCAACACAACCAAAGCAAACTACTCCTTTACCTGTACCTACCCCTCTACAACCAACTCCCCAAGCTACTGCTGTTGCGACACCAACACTACCAACTCAACAAACTATTCCTGTACCTACCCCTCTACAACCAACTCCCCAAGCTACTGCTGTTGCAACACCGACACCAAAAACCCAGAAAACCACATCTAGTGTGCAACAGGAATCCTCATCAGAAATACCTCTTGCGACTGCCAATACTACTCAAATAGCCCAAAATCCGAGGTCTAATGCTATTACACAAACAGTTGCTACTCAGTCTGAATCTATCCCTCGTTGGGTGTGGTTACTCATAGGCTTTGTGGTTAGTGTTATTGGGGTGGGAGGGGGAATATACTTATTTATGAAATTGTTTGGTTATGAACCTTTGGAAGAAGAAAACCAAGCAGAAAGCTACACATCACCTCTTCCACCGCCTCGTTCTAGGAGAGTAGAACCCCCAACCCCTAGAACTAAAAATAAAAGTTATAGAAATAGTTACCCCTCATCTATGCCCAGCGTAGTAGAAACTAGCCGTTTTGAACCAGAGCCAAAACCTCAAGTATCGGCAGAAGCTATAGTTGTTGAACAAACTACTCGCTTACCAAAAATTAATATAAATGATGAATTAATTCAAGATTTGCGCGAACCCAATCAAAGTAAGCGACGCAAAGCTATTTGGGAGTTGGCTCAACGGGGAGATTCGCGGGCGGTTCAACCACTGCTAGATTTGATGATTGACTCTGATTCTACGCAGCGTAGTTTAATTCTAGAGGCTCTTTCCCAAATAGGTATTCGCACTCTCAAACCTATGAACAGGGCATTAGCTATCTCGCTACAAGATGAAAATGCTGAGGTGCGGAAAAATGCTATTCGGGATTTAACTAGAGTTTATGAGTCATTATCTCAAATCAATCAACTTTTGTTGCACGCGGCGGACGATCAAGATAGTGAGGTACAGGAAACGGCGGAGTGGGCGTTAAGTCAGTTAAATCGTATTCGTGCGGCATCCGGTGTTGAGCATGGGCATACTTTGCCTAATGGCAATTCATCGGAAAATTCTGCTTTATAACTACGAAGATAGCTTTCATATCTAATCCGGTTGCGGTATGAATGATTCAAAATTATACTACTTTTAACTTTGCGATCCTTTGCGCTTACCTTTGCGACCTACCCTTCGGGAAGCCTTCGGCTAATGCGTTAAAAAAATATATAATTCCAAAGCCACTGGATTTGATATCAGCTATTAAGTTTCTAAATTTGAGCTAATTGAACGTGATTATTAATACAGCTAAATCACTTAATTTATTATTGATATCTAGTCCTGTTGGATCGCTTGGTTCAGGAATGGGGGGCGGAGTAGAATTAACTTTTAAAAATATTGCCACAGAAATGTTAAGGCGGGGTCATAGTTTAAAAATTGTTGCTCCCGAAGGCTCTATTTTAGGAACATTACCGATAATTGCGATCGCCGGAGAGTTACAAACTAGCGCCCAAACCCAACCACGTAATGACCTGATTATGATGCCACACAATTCTGTGT
>JBARVL010000456.1:0-5871 GCA_049646245.1 Crinalium sp.
GTGCGGATAAAAAGCAAACTCAACCACCCCCACGTTATACAGAACCCAAGTTAGTACAATTAATGGAACGTAAGGGAATAGGAAGACCTAGTACTTATTCTCCGACAATTAAGACTTTGAAAGAGCGCGAGTATGTGCAACTAACTAAGGGTAAGTTGCAACCAACGCCATTAGGGATGGAGTTAGATGCTTTTTTAGATCAAGTTTTACCTGATTTAATTAAAGCTGAGTTTACAGCGCAAATGGAATTAAAATTAGATGCGATCGCATCTGGTTCTCTCAACTGGGAATCTTACTTAACCAGTTGGAATCAGGAATATTTTACACCAGCATTAACTAAAGCGATTAGTGAGATTAAAAATTTTAAACAAACCCATCCGCAAACTAATAAAAGTAACGCTAAAAGCAAAACATCAAAATCAATAAATATTCAATGTCCCAAATGCGGGCAGCAAATGATAAAAGTTGCTTCTAAATCTCAGAAAATGCAAGCAGACCATTTCTTGAGTTGCGACAAGCGTAATTCTGGATGTGGATGCGTAATGTTTTTAAATGTGAAAGGTGGGAATTATGAGTTACCTTATTCTGAGCGCAAAGTTGCACCTAAAACAGAATCGTTGACAGAGTATACTTGTCCAGTTTGCAGCGCATCTTTAGAGCGTTACGAGTATAGCAAGAATGGACAGAATAAAACTATGCTGCGTTGTTCTAATTCTAAAAATCGGCAAGCTAAATGTAAAGAAGTAGCATTTTTCGAGAGTAAGACTGGGAACTGGTGGTCGCCTAAGTTTGGGGAGATGAAGCCGATTAAAGTAGGTAAAAAGACTAAATCCTGACTTCTACTAAATTAGTACCATTATTAACATTTTCTATGGCTTGAAATAATCTGCTTTTATTCGCTTTAGATTTTAATAAGTAATCAGTTTCATTTACTTCATAGACAACGATCTCTATTTCTTTGTCCTGAAAGGTTGCTTTGAGTCCTTCCAAGAAGTGATGATCTAGTTCACTGGCTTTTAATCTATAAATTGTTTGCATTTTTGAAAATTCACTTGATAATTTTTATGTGATGGCAATGTGATTATATTTTAGCTCAATTTGTTATAGGTACAAAAGCGATCGCACTCCCAATTAAACTACCTGCGTAGGCGGAGCAGCGTCGAGGACATCGAGGCTAATTTGTCAAGTTATGTTACAAATTAGTACCGATAAGGAAAAGACAAAATCTGAAGTTAAGAAAAGTAAAAATAAATTCACACCAAGGCAGATAGGTTTATTTTAGGTAAATATTGCAAATATGACCTTAAACACCTCCCTATTTTGTAGAGAAACAGAATAATGTCTAAACAGATTGAAGATGTTAAGCAGCGTTTAGCTAGTAAGAGTGAGCAAGAAAGACTTGCTGCTTTATCAGAAACTCTTAACTATGGTCAACAAGGTTTAGAGCTATTAATAGCACAATCTCTCAAAGATAAATCTGAGATAATTAAACAATCAGCCTACTGGATTTTTCATGGGCATAATCCTTGTGTAACTGAAAATATAGAAAAATCTCTAATAACTTCCCCTACAGATACTATTACTTCTTTAGCAATAAGTTCCGATAATAATATTTTAGTGGGAGGTAGTTGGAAAAAAATTTTGGTGTGGAATTTACAAACTGGTAAGATATTGCGTACTCTTGAGGGACATTCGCATTGGGTTTTATCTGTCGCTATTAGCAGTGATGGACAAACTCTAGTTAGTGGAAGTGCGGATAAAACGCTTAAGGTATGGAATTTACAAACTGGTAAAAATATTCACACATTAAAAAAACATTCTAGTTGGGTTACTGCTATTGCTATTACTCCTGATGGAAAAAGTATTGTTAGCGGGAGTGCGGATAAGACTATTAAGGTTTGGGATTTAAAGAAAGGTAATTTAACAAAAAACTTCAAAAATGACAAAGAGCTATCTGCTGTTTTGAGCTTATGTATTAGTGCTGATGGTAAAATTATTGCTAGTGGAAGCACTAATAATAAAATTACTTTATGGGATTTAGAAAGCGGTCAACTTGTTCGCACTCTTGAAGAACATTCAAATTGGGTTCAAGCACTAAGCATTACATCAGACAATACAATCTTAATTAGTGGCAGCAGAGATGGTACTGTAAAATTTTGGCAGGCACAAGCTGGAGAAGAATCTACAAACCAATTAGGCTCAATCTTAAAAACGGGTTTAGTAGATATAGGAGTTACTGTAGTAGGATTCTCACTTGGTTTTCCGATAGGCGTAGTAGCTTTAGGAGCTTTGGCTTTAAGTAGACTTGTTGTAGGCGAAACGGGTAATCAGGCTTCTAAAAAACTACCTGTTGATAAGTTAAAATGTACTGAGACATATTCTCACTCACAACCTGTTAAATCTGTAGCGCATAATTTTAATCAAACAATAATTATTGCTGGTTCAAATACACTTATTTATACTTCTAAATTAGTAAGTAACAAAGCTATTTACAACTTATTAGAGCAGTTCGACTTTATTAGCTCTGTAACAGTTAGCACCGATCAGAAAACTCTTGCTGTAGCAGGAAAAGATTGGGTAATATTGTTAGATTTACCAACAAGCAAAACACTTCATCCTCTTCAAGGATCTTCTTATAAAAAATTAAGCAAGCTGATTATTACTGAGCCTAAGCAACAGCTTCATCCTGGTCAATCTCAATATTTTTATGTTAAAGGTTTAGATCAAAATAATAATGAAATAACCCTTAATAATCAAAATATTAAATGGGAAGCTACTGGCGGCAAAATTAAACAAGGTTTATTTACAGCAGGTCAAGAAGAAGGAGAATTTGAAATAAAAGTAAAATCAGGAATTTTTGAAGACTCTATTGCGGTTAGTATTACTGAACCTCCTAGACTTACTCATTTTTCGGTTACTCCTGTTACCGCTAGATTAGAGTTTGAAGAAATTAAACAATTTACAGCAAAAGTATTGGATCAGCGTGGTAATCGAATGCCATTAACTGTACTATGGGAAGCAAATCAAGGCGGGACAATTGATCAAAAGGGCAAGTTTAAAGCTGGTAGTCAGCAAGGAAACTTTGAAGTTATAGCATCAGTTAGTTCAATGCGCCGAGTTATTCCGATTAAAATTATTGAACCACGCAAGCTCCAAAGGCTAATTTTTGTCTCCTCAATTCCTCAACTAGAATTTGGTCAAAGCTATAAGTTTCGAGTTAAAGGAATAGATCAATATAAAAATAATATTTCAATCTCAAATATTACTTGGTCGGCAAGCAGTGGGAGAATTGATAATGATGGAAGATTTTATGCAGATTTTCAAGAAGAAACAGTTGTTATAAAAGTAAATGTAGGAGCAATTAATACTTTCATTGAAATAAAAGTTTGTGAGCCTTCTAGGATAACACAAATACAGGTTATACCATCATTTATTATTTTAAAACTAGAAGACAAGGCAACTTTTTCTGTAGTTGCTTTTAATCAACGAGGTGAAAAAATACTTGTTAATGATGTAGAGTGGACTGCAACCGATGGTTTAATTAATAGTAATGGCGATTATTGTACTACAGAATTTCAAAAAGGTGACTGTGAAATAAATGCCACTGTTGGACAGTTAAATGCTAAAGCAAATGTCACTGTTACCCCTGTTGTTAAGAAGCTTAAAATATTTCCTGAACAGTTAGAACTTAAACCAGAAGAAGAGTTTATTTTTACTGTAACTGGATTTGATCAAACAGGCGAGCCTATAGAAATAATAAATGTTGAGTGGACAACGACAACAGGTGGCTCTATTAGCAGTAAGGGAGTTTTTCAAGGCGGTTACACAAAACGAGAAGTTACTGTCACTGTTAAATTTGGCAATATTAGCGATACGGCTATTCTTACTCTCCTTCCTGTTCTGAGAAAATTAAAAATTTATCCCAGCTTTGTTTATCTTAAACCCAATGAAGAGCAAACATTTGCTGTTAAAGGATTTGATCAATTCGGACAAGAAATCGAGCCAGGAAACCTTTATTGGAAAACAACCGGAGGTAAAATAGAACAAGATGGTACTTTAACTGTTGCTCAGAGTGACCAAGGCTATCTTCAAGTAACTGCAACATCTGTTTTAACTCCGAAGCATACCCAGAATGTAAGAACGCTACTTTTATATACTGGAATTTCTAGTAGATTAATATCTTGGTTTATTTCTTATGAAACCCTTATAAAAGATGTGTTGGCATTTAATTCAACTTCAGCCGACACAGAAGAAGAGTTAGATGATTTAATAATCGAGCAAACACCGTTAGATGTAAATGTAGAGACAATTGAAGAAACGAATATTATAGTACACGCAGAAGAAGAGCTAGATTTAGAGCTAAATGAATCCCCTGAAGCTGAGTTGATTGTAGAGACAGATATATTAGACTTTCACACAGCTTTAGAAGGGTGGTTAGCTCAAAAACTGCGAAAACTGATAGCTCGTTGTTTTCTATCTATTAGTCGTTTCTGCTTGAACGAAGCAACTGCTAACTTAAGTGCGTCTGCGGATGTCTTTGTTTTAGCGGTTGAATATAATCCCTATAAGTATTTTGAATGTCTTAAAGTTCTCTCCGGTCATTCAGGCTTTGTTAGTTCCTTGGCTATTACACTAGATGGACAAAAGCTTATTAGTGGTAGCTGGGATGATACTATTAAAATCTGGAATTTAAGCACGGGAGAGCTACTTGATACCCTAGAAGC
Source organism: Crinalium sp. (assembly GCA_049646245.1). Lineage (GTDB taxonomy): Bacteria > Cyanobacteriota > Cyanobacteriia > Cyanobacteriales > PCC-9333 > Crinalium. The sequence goes on from JBARVL010000456.1 coordinate 4,725, forward strand.
TCATACAGACGATGTTGAATGTGTTGCTATTGCTCCAGAGGGACAGACACTTGTCAGTGCTGGTTGGGATAACGATAGCACCATTAAAATTTGGGATTTAAACACCAGTAACTTACTACACTCTATATATTGTGAAGATTCAGTTGTTTTAGTTGCAATTACTCCAGATGGGCAAAAAATTGTAAGTGGAGAAACCAAGAATGTTATTAAAGTCTGGGATTTAAATGATCAAGAACTATTACAAAATCTTGGAAGCCCCTTAGAAAATTTTCCTCATCCTTCTTGGTGGCATAAGTGTATTGTTATTACCCCAGATGGAAAGAGAATAATTTCCGCTCTAAAAACTCTAATGATTTACGATTTAGAGACGGGAGAAGTCGTTAATAATTTAAGACCAAAAATAAATTATACTTATTCATTGGCTATGACGCGAGATGGGAAAAAGCTTATTAGTAGCCATGAGAAACAAATTAAAATATGGGATTTAAAGGCAAAACATCTAAAAACTTTATTTAATTTAGACAGTTGTGCTAATGAAGTTTATGCTTTAGCGGTTACGCCAGATGACCAAAGATTTGTATCATCTGGTCGTATAGTAGATAGAGATTTAGAAAATGAAATAACTAATTATGGATCTTTGATTGAAATATGGGACATTAATACAGGAGAGAAAATTCATTCTATACAAGAGTATCACAGTAAAAATAGTTGTGTTTATTGTCTGGCAATTACTCCAGACGGAAAACAAATTATCACTGGTTATGGAGACGGAAGCATTAAAATTTGGGGAATACCAGAATTAAATGAAGAGAACTATCTAAGTGTGGAAAATGGATAAACGTAGGTTGTGAAACTATTAAATCCTAATTCTCATTTAAAGTGTATGGTAAGTTAGCATTAAGGCGGGATAGTTGTACTAGACTAAAAATAGCTTGAACTAGCTCGATATTTAACAACACTATCAGCATTTATGAAAGCAATTGAAACCACAGCCACAATTAATGAAAACGGGGAACTTAAACTAGATAAATCGCTAGAAGTTACCACACAGCACGTTCGTATTATTGTTTTACTTTCCGAAGAAGACGAAACAGACACAGATGAAACACCCACAGAAATAGTTATAGAAGGAATTCGGCAAGGTTTA
>JBARVL010000457.1:0-2910 GCA_049646245.1 Crinalium sp.
TCAAGCTGATGCGGAGATAGTCAACAGGGTTCATGCTATTTGGGCGCTTAAAGCTAAATAAATTGAAAAATTAAATGATCAATCTACCTTCATTGTGACCTTTTTAATTTTTCTTGAATTTTTTCTATTTTGACCGAGAAACTAATTGCAGGGCTGGAATGGGAACAAATTGAGGTTTGATAGGTAAGAGCGATCGCATTACCTGCATCAAAGTTTGACTACGTTTCTCCTGAACTAACATCATAGGCAATAACGCTGCCAGCCGTAGCACAGAGGAGAACGCAAACAAACCTGGCAAACCACCGTATTCTACAAATTCCGCCAGAAACCCACCTGCTGTAGTTCCTAGTGCGCCACCTACCCCAGCAACAGCAGCAACCGTCGCAAAATAACTAGCTTGATTATTCTTAGGTGCTACTACCATCAACAAATTGTTATTGCATAAATCAATAGCAGCATTAGTTCCACCCATCAGCAAGTGTAACAGGGGAAACCAAACCCAAACACAAACAAAGTTACTGCCAGTTCCTAACCAAAATAAAGGCGTTAATGCTACCAATATCCCTACTAATACTAAAACTGGACGGTTGCCAATCTTATCTGCTAGTTTCCCCCAAGCCACCAACATCAGCAAACTAGCTCCAGCCATCAAGCTGCTATAGATTGTTACCCATTTAACATCTATACCCAAGTTATCTAGCAAGTAGAGGTTGAAGAAGGGGGCGCTAACATTGACAGCAAATGCCCAACACATCACATAAAGCAGAAAGCGCAAAAAGTTAGGCTCGACGTTTCCAGTAAGCGGGAGAGAATTTGAATCTTTAATCTCCGTTGCACATATTTGATCTTTTCCTAATACTGCCTGTTGTTGCGGATTAACATCTGCCATCTGCAACTGGCATCCTAAACTCATAAGTCCTGCCACAACTCCCAGTAGCAAGAATAAGCTATAGCCTTGAATAGTCCCTCCAGGGAAAACAGATATTCCTAAACCCATCAGTGGTACACCAATGAGATTAGTTAAGCTAGTGGCACTATTTCGCACACCAAAATAGCGCCCCCGCAACTTTTGGGGAACTAACGCCGCCATCCAACTTAGCCAGGAAGCACTGCCAAAAGCTCCCATCAGATTTGTAATCAATACCATCACTAAAGTCAAAATGACTAAAGTGTGCGACTCAATGTGATGCCAGCAATTCCAAGCAATAATTAAGACTAAAACTAACCATAGTAACCTTGCTGGAGCGTAGATCCAAATTCCATACCAACGACGAGAGGTAGTGCGCTCTGAGAGATACGCGCCTACGGGTTGCAGCAAATTTACTACCATCGGCACTGAGGATACCATCCCAATTTCAATTGGGCTTGCGCCTAGCTGCAACAAAAAGTTACTCAGTAAAACACCACCAGTCATGCTGGTAAAGATAGTCGCAAACACGCCATCCCAGCTAGATGCTTTGAGGCTGCAACGAATAGCTTGTTTATTAAGTTGAGGCTTTGGCTCGACAGAAATAATAGTTTTTGTTGAAATTGTAGTCTCCATATAATTTGGAGCGAAAAAATCCCAGTTTTCCGAGGAAGCAGATTCTAATGCTGAATGTATTGTCAAGATGATCTGACCTTCGCAACGTTATACGAAGTCTAGCCAGTTTTTTGAAAATAAACCTTGGGGTTTATACTGAAATAATACAAATTTGGAAAATGAGATCCGCGCCATTGCTACAAGTATTTGATGTAGAGATGTACCATGTACGTCTCTACATATTTTGCACGTATTTTGTCTTGACCCCTATATGTTCAAGTCCACGTAGCCATCGTTGAGACACCTAACACATCTTTTTCGTCTGTCTGACCAATGCTGTAGATAAAATACCTGGCATTTAAACCTACTATGTATTCTTGTAAGTTAGTCAAGTTTGATCTAAGAAACTCATCCAAGAGACGAAATTGAAGAGGATTACAACTGTCTTCATCACAGTAATCCTCAAAAGTAAATGCTCTAAAGAATCCCACAGACTCTAGCAATCTATATAGCAATTCTTCTTTTATGCTGCCAGCTTCTACAATAGCTTGTTCCTTTCTGTAGAAAGCTAAACACTCAATTACAGTGAATTCTAATTCTAAAACAAGCTCTGACAAATTTTGTTTGAAATTGCTTGTATTTTCAGTGACTAAAGGTTCAGGTAGTACAAACCTTTGTCCACCTCTTCTAGTCCTGTCACACGCCATTTTAGGAGCAATGCCTAACCATTCACCTTCAAAAGTTTCACAAACAATAATATGAAAGGCTTCTTGCTCAACACAAGTTTCTCCTGTTTTATAAGAATCATGTAATTTTTCTACTGATAATGAGTAAAAATTAGGATTTCCAATTCTAGATGTTCTTACGGCTTCTTTACGGATAGTAGAATTTTCTTCACCTAAGTTGCTTACTAGGTAAATTTCTATCCTCTTCATGTGAGCATTCAAGAAATCTAGGATTTCTGTATATTTCAAACTCATTTTTCTAGCAACTTCATTGGGCGTAGATCTCCCCCAACTACTCCAGCTTGCTGATGAGGAAACGAATTCTAGAAAAGTATTAGCTGTTAGTGGAAATAGAAATCCTTCAGATTCAAGAAACTTTTCTAATGTCATATTTCCCTGTTGATCTGTTTCCCACATAAATGGCTCAAATTTATCATCACTCTCGCTACTAAATATAATATTTTTGGTAATTTCCCTAAGCTGTTGGAAAAGTTCAGCATTATGAGGTTTCATGGCAACACCAAGTTTAGAAAAACTAAAGACAAGATACCAACTCTAATAATTTTACGTTCAAGAAGAGAAAAATTTGGAGGTACAGCTAAACTAACGTGCGCCCGCCTGCCCAGGCTGAGGACATTTTATAGAATGAAACAAGCCCTGCCT
>JBARVL010000458.1:0-10388 GCA_049646245.1 Crinalium sp.
TTATCTAAATTATCTGTGGTGATGGTGTAGCCAACGCGGTAAGTAGGAACTTGCAAGCTGGCAACCATGTTCCGCACTACGGCGTTTTGTAGTGTGTTTAATGCTACTACTTGACCACCAGTAGCCGCAGGTGCTACTGGTGGGGGTGCGGGTTTTGCTGCGGGTGTTACTGGTGCAGGTGCTACAGGTGGGGTGACAGGAACCATTCCAGGTGTTGCAGTTGTACCTGCGGTTTGTTTACCTGGGTTAGCAGCAGCTTGGACATCTTCTGCAACAATGCGCCCGTGAGGACCACTACCTTGCAAGCTGTTGAGATCGACTTTGAGTTCTTTTGCTAATTTCTTAGCACGAGGAGAAACAACGGTGCGTCCATTTCTGCGGCTACCATTACCATTTGCTTGAGTAGCTGCTGGGGCAGTCTCAACTACCGCTACTGCTGGTTGTGCTTCGGCTTGTGGGGTAGCAGCACTCGCGGAAGAATTGTTTTGAGAGGCTTGTTGCTTGGCGGTTTCTATTTCTGCTTCAGTTTCTGCAACGAGTGCGATCGCAGCGCCTACAGGAGCAGCTTCACCAGCAGCTACAACAATCGTAGCTATATAGCCCTCATAAAAGGACTCAACATCCATATCCGCCTTGTCCGACTCGACCACCACAACGGTTTCGCCTTTTTCCACTTTGTCGCCTGGGGACTTGAGCCAGGAGACAATCTTGCCTTCAGTCATGGTGGAACTCAGCGCGGGCATGAAAACTTCATGGATCATGGGGTGGTCTTCCGAATCAATAGTCTAGGACAACATTAGGGTCAAACAATGATTGTATCTTGGATTGGTTCAGCATTAACATTTATAGCGGTCAGCAGTCAGCAGTCAGCAGTCAGCTATCAGCTTCTAGCCTTCTTGCGTTAAATTTATAAATCTCCCCCTCCCTGTGGACGGGGAGGGGGCTGGGGGGTGGGGTAATACGTTTAATTAAGTGGAGCTACTTAGCTTCTATACATCGCCACGAATTTCTTCGACGATCCCATCACGGAGGAGAATTTCTACTTGCAATTTGTTAATTAAATTGTCTCCCTTTTTTAAAGTAAAAAGCCCATCTATTTGACCTTGGTTAACCTCCTGGTTCATTTCTAGGAACTGTACTTGCTGCAATTGTTGGAGAATTTGATTTTTCTGATCTAGCAGTTCACTTTTTCTTTGGTTGACCTGCATTTGAATATTCTCAATTTGTTGGACAACTTGTGGACCAGGCGGCTGAATACTTTGCTTTTGAATTTCTGCGATCGCCCGTTGTCCTTGAGTTTCTAACTGCTGCAACTGACCGTCAAGTTCATTAATTTGTGCTTGCAGTTGTTGTTGCGCTTCCTCTTTCCAACGAGGAGTAACAACGGCTTTGATCGTAACAGGACGCTTGAGGGTGAAATTTGAATCCATAAATACTTGGTGGAGAAAATTTGCTTTTTTTGTACAAAGCTACTCGCAGATCAGCTTGCCTTTGGATCAGTTTTCCCTGAAATGCCGCGCAACTTGCCCGGCTTTTTAAGATTTCTGACGCTGTGCTGACTGCCTTTAGCTTTAATTTAGCGATCAGTTTTTGCTAATCACTAATCACTAATGACTGCTGTTAAAACATCCCGTTGATCATATCGTGATAGCGTTCCATCACAACCGGACGGCGGATTTTCAAAGTTTGGGTCATCATCCCATTCTCAATTGAGAACGGTTCTAGAATTAACTTGAAAACTGCAATTCGGTCATCAGGGCGATATCCAGGGCGGTTTTGTACCTCTCGGTTTAATTCTTGACGGAATAAATCTTGAATTTGTTTGCTGTTAAGGTCAATTTCTTTGAATTGACCCTGGGATGCTTCCAGTTTAGGTAAATTAGGAACATCTGCGGGTAGGCGCAATTGTAAGTTTTGAGAAAATGCCCACTGTTGTAGCGCATCTAAATTTGGGACAATTAAAGCACCAATAGATTTCTGATCTTGCCCCACCAGCACAATCTGATCAACGTAGGCACTCCGCAAACAAGCATCTTCAATTGGTTGCGGTTCAATGTTTTCCCCATTAGTTAAAACAATTGTATCTTTAGCCCTACCAGTCAACACCAAATCATTTTCTTTTGTCACCCAACCCAAGTCGCCACTATCAAACCAACCTTCAGAATCAATAGCTTTAGCTGTTGCTTCTGGGTTTTGATAGTAACCTTGCATTACTTGTGGTCCTTTGATCAATACCAAACCACGTTCACCAGTGGGAAGAGGTTGGCGGGTTTCTGGGTTAACTATTTTAATTTCTGTACCTGCAATTGGTTTTCCAGAAGAACCACGCAGGTTACGCCAAGGGCGACGGGCGTTAGTAACAGGTGATGTTTCTGTTAAGCCGTAGCCTACGAGAATGTTAACTCCAATAATTTCAAAGAAATTTTCTAGGTGTTTAGCTAGGGAACCACCACCACTAATTACCTGTTTGATTTCTCCCCCAGTAGCTTCTCGAACTTTGCCATAAACTAAGCGTTCTCCCAGTGCATGAACAGGGGCTAAAATAGAAGCTTGAACTTTAGCACTAATTTTTTCCGTAGCTGAAGGATTGAGATTTTCTAGATCTAAACCTTGCGCCACACGACGTGCTTTGATGTAGCGTTGACTAATACTAAAGAAAGTATTAATCAGTTTTTGTTTATTAGCAGGTTGTTCGCGGAACTGCTTTTGCGCTCCCTCATAAATAGATTCCCACAATCTGGGAACTGCCACCATATAGTTTGGCTTGTATTGTTTTAAGTCTTGTTTGATGTAACGCAGATTAGTATAAAATTGTGTGCAACCTTGAGAGAGTAAGAAATACTCACAAGAGCGTTCATAGCTATGCCAGGAAGGAAGGATACTGAGAATCCTTGAACCTTGTTGAGGTTGAATTACTGTTCCTAAAGTTAAGACTTGGTGCAAAAGGTTCCCATACGAGAGCATCACGCCTTTAGGTTGACCAGTTGTGCCAGAGGTATAAATTAAAGTTGCTAAGGTGTCCTTTGTTTGAGTTACTGGCTGCAACTGCTGAGATGACCCGACTTCTACCAGTCCAGAGAAATTTAGCATTTGGATGTTGCTTAACTCTTCTGGTTCTTCATCGGAAAGTAGGACAATTAACTTGATGGGAAGATCATTAAGGTAATCCTGCAATTTTTTTAATGTTTTGAGATCTTCCACCACTAAGGCAGTACTGCCACTATTTGCCATAATAAACCGCAGTTCTTCCCGTTCTGCTTGTCCACTACGGACAGCATCAACTGCACCCGCCGTCATAATACCTTGATCGGCAATGAACCAACGTGGGCTATTATCGGCAAATAGGGAAATGCGATCGCCAATCTTTACACCTAGACTTTGTAACCCTGCCGCAAACTGTTGAATAAGCTTGTTTAACTGGCTATAAGTAATTACGACTTCTGGATTGACGTGGGGGTTTTTGAGTGCAACAGTTTCACCAAATCTTTGAGCAGCAAGCGACCAAATTTCAGGTAAAGACTGCACAGAAGTATAGTCTACTAAGCGGTTCAGGTTAGAGCGTTCTTGCTCTGTCACTTGGTAAGGATAATTTTTAACTAAGTTGTTCATTTACAGCCTCCTACAGGAGTAAGTTAGTTATTTTTCTACCATACTCTTGTGTAGTACTCAGATAGTAGAGAGTGAGTGACAAAATTAATGCTGTCTGTAGTTGTGGTTAAAAGTCAGAAGCGAGGAGTAAGGGGTGAGATGTGGGAGTAAACAAGCTGGAAATTGTTGATTTATCACTCAATAGCTTATTTAGAATTAGAACCATACAACAACCAAGCTCTTACTATCCTAATTTCATCGTAATTATAGCTTTCTCCTAAGTGTTCATAAATTATTTTTAATGAGTCAGCACCAACGGCTTTGATAGCTTTCAAAATTGCTTCTTGATGCTTACGGGGAACTAATTGATTAACATCTACAGGTAGGTTTAGCTCAATCAATTCAGCAAGATGAGTAGCTATAGTAGTGCTGCGAAGTTGGCGTTGTTTGGCAATTTCTGAAATATTCAAACCTCGCTGATGTAATTCTAGGGTCATTAACTGAGTATAAGTTGCAGATTTAGGCTGTTCTTCTGGTACTGAAACTAATGCTTTTTGGGTACTTATTGATTGTTGTTGTTCTTGTCGATGTGTTTTAATTTCATCAACAAAGCGTTCTCCGTACTGAGCAAGTTTATAAGCATTCACGCCGGAAATTTGGGCAAATTCATCTAATGTTTGGGGTTGTTGCTGCGCCATTAATTTGAGACTGGAATCAGCAAATACTACATAAGGTGGAATTGACTGTTCATCTGCTACTTGTTTGCGGAGCGATCGCAATCTATGAAATAAAATCTCGACATCAATCGCTTTAGGATTATACTTAGTTGTATCAGTGGTATGTTTCTTAGGAACAGCAATATAAACTTCGCGCTGACGCTTCATCACTTCCCAGCTATGAGCATTAAGTTTTAAAATGGGATAACCGTCTGTAGTTTCGTCAACTAAACCTTGATGTAAGAGCGATCGCCCTAACATCTTCCACTCTTCTGCACTTTTCTCTTTTCCTATACCATAAGTTGACAACAAATGATGACCATATTGCTCAATCTTTTTCCTTGCAGAGCCACGTAAAACATCAATAATATGACTCATCCCAAAGCGTTCTTGACAACGAGCAACACAAGATAAAAACTTCATCGCCTCAATAGTCCAATCTTCTTCTGGTTTAGGATCACGGCAATTATCACAATTATCACAATTCCCCGCAAATCGCTCCCCAAAATAACTTAATTGAATCTTACGGCGGCAGTCTGTCCCCTCTGCGTAATCAATCATTTTTTGCAGTTGTTGACGCGCAACTCGCTGCTCTTGAGCATCACTTTTTTGCTCAATTAAATAATTAATAGTTCTTAAGTCACGAGTACCAAATAATAATATACAACGTGCAGATTCTCCATCTCTACCAGCACGTCCTGATTCTTGATAATAACCTTCTAAATTCCGAGGTAAATCATAATGAATCACAAACCGCACATCTGGTTTATTAATACCCATCCCAAAAGCAATCGTAGCTACCATTACTTGCACATCATCTCGAATAAAACGGGTTTGATTATATGCCCGTTCTTCGTCACTCATCCCGGCATGATATGGTAGAGCAGATATACCATCTTTTTGTAGCCTAAAAGCAACTTCATCTACATGACGGCGGCTCAGACAATAAACAATCCCGGAGCCTTCATACTGACGAATAAGCTTTAATAGCTGAAGATACGCTTGTTTTTGTTTAAGTTGTACATCGTAATAAAGATTCGGACGGTTAAAACTAGAAATATGGATACTTGGTTGCTTTAAAGCTAACTGTTGAATAATATCTTCACGCACACGGTTAGTAGCAGTTGCAGTTAAAGCAAATATTGGTACATCCCGATAGCGTTGTCGTAACTGTTTTAATTGTCGATATTCTGGACGAAAATCATGCCCCCACTGAGAAACGCAATGTGCTTCATCAATAGCAAAAGCAGCAATACCAACTTGGCGCTGTACTTGTTCTAAAAATAGGGTAAATTTATCTGTTAATAAACGTTCTGGAGCAACGTAGAGAATTTTAATCTTGCCATTAAGGATACCAACTTCGCGCGATCGCACATCTGCCCAATCTACAGTGCTATTTAGAAATGTCGCCCCAATACCATTATCTAACAACGCTTCCACCTGATCTTGCATTAAAGAAATCAGTGGCGACACCACCACAGTTAAACCAGGTTTAAGCAGTGCAGGTAATTGGAAACATAGAGACTTACCGCCACCTGTGGGCATCAAAATTAGTAAATCGCGCTTTTCCAACGCTTCTTGTACAATTTGGCGCTGTCCGGGGCGAAAATTATCATAGCCAAAGTAGTGTTTAAGTGCCTGTTCTAAAGAGGCAAGTTGGGGCATAGTCACAGAAGTTAATTTGAAAGGAAGCACAGATATAGACAATGTTGCCACAAATACATTTTTAATAGTTTGTCTGTACTAAGCAGTTTGCTACCATAAGGGGACTGTAAAGTTTTATAACAAAGTAACTCATGCCGAAAGCAATCTGGAATGGTGCTGTTTTAGCCGAGAGCGATCGCTGTATAGTTGTTGAAGGCAATCAATATTTCCCACCTGATGCCATCAACAAGCAGTATTTCCAAGAAAGCAGCACCCACACTAGCTGTCCTTGGAAAGGTCTTGCCAGTTATTACAGCATAGAAGTAGATGGTCAAGTAAATAAAGATGCTGCCTGGTACTATCCCCAAGCTAAAGACAAAGCTAAAAACATTGAAGGTTATATCGCTTTCTGGAAAGGTGTAAAAGTCGAAGCTTAAGTTACCAAGATTAGCACTTAAGCAATTAAACTCACATCTTGCACTATTGTCAAAACCTGCAACCCTAAGAGCGAATGTAGAGACGTACTCTGGTACGCCTCTACAAGTGTTTAAGGGTTAGGGCGTGTTTTCAAACCCTTCGATCCCCCCCTGCCCCCCTACCCTTCGGGAAGGCTTCGCCTATAAAAAGGGGGGAGAATCCAATCAAAGTCCTCCTTCTTAAGGGGGGAGAATTCAATCAAAGTCCCCCTTCTTAAGGGGGATTTAGGGGGATCGAGAGCGACAGAAACGGAGCCAATAAAGTTTGAAAGCACACCCTAGCACCTTTCATTTTGTGTCGAAGTCTAATAATTTCCTACTTTGGCACAATGGTAATCAACTCTTATAGCTTGTACCATTTTGCCACTGGCTAAAATTGATTTTATGACTATTCTTACAACTGAACAAATAGCTGAGTTTCGCGATCAATTAGCAAATTACCCCGATGCTTTTAAGGCACTACAAGTAATTGCAGACTGTGAAGGAGATATAGAAGATGCAGCGATGGTAATAGCGATTCGAGTTGGGCAGCAACCAGATACAGCTAATGCACTCTGGTTAGATAGTTTAGCTAAAAAATGCCGTGCCGTCATTTGCCAGCAAGAATTTAGAAATGACATGGTAAATGGCAATTTTTCCGCTATTGTCGAAGCTCTCATCAACACAAAAATTTGTCATCCACTTTTAGTAACTCCTGTTTTGCTGTATGTATTTCAACAAGGAGTAAACAAATTTTGTCAGTCTCTTGATGAGGTAATTGAGAACAAGAGGGAAAAGTAATTAAGTAGCTGGGCGGAAATCAACGATCTTCATGGAGGCTGTTAATTGTTAATTGTTAATTGTTAATTGTTAATTGTTAATTGTTCAAGCGATATCCGGTGGCAGTTTGCTAAATTTCGAGGTGCGATATTGCTGTAACTGTGCCTGAATTAAATTTTGTAAATCTGCTCGACGTACTTCTGTACCAGATGCCAAATTACCCGATGTCTCAAAGAAAACTAAGCTATCAACTGTCTCCATAGCAACTAGCTGGAATAAAATGTGAGTAACCGGAATTTTTCTAGCTATTAGCTTTGGTGTCATCGCCTGAAAATTTTTAGCATCTGTGAGTGTGGGAAAGGCATAAACAACATTTTTCTCAACATCTGGTTGAGCGCGGTTGCTAAGTGTCGTCATTACCCACCCTTGATCGGGTGTTTGGGAAATAAAATATTCTAAATGTCGTAGTTGAGTCGCTAACTGTTTTAGGATAGGTGCGATCGCACGCATCACTTCAGGTGTGCCATCTTGGGGAGCATTTTTAATCAGGTATTGTATCTGTTGATCTAAATTCATCTTGACAATAGTTTATGGTTGCGGTAATCAAATCAACTTCGTTTAGATTAAGTTAGCTAAACTTATTGCTTTTTTTTTATGGGCTGCTGAAACAATGCGTACCATAGGAGACATTGATTCTAACTACTTTTTGGACTAATCCCCAGTAATGCTGAGATGGGGTGGATCGGTTAATTTAGATATAGATATAGCAATTTTCAGTCAAGTGAGGTACAAAAATTGAACAAATATTTTAGTGCGTTAGCGTAGCTGTGCGATCTTCACTGCATCTTGCTCGCCAAAAATCTCTAGCGAGCAAGATGCTCGCACTCCTGTACCTCATAAAGCAAGAAAATTGCTATACCATCAAAAAGTCATAAGTGTAATAAAACTAGCTTGTCTCCTAGCTGAATTTATCTATCAGCGATTAAATTAAAGACAGATTAACAATTATCACTATAGGGAAAATCTATCTGCGCGTGGAGGAAATCTTTCAACTGCTATTTACCGAACTCCAACGAGCAACTCGTGCCACAGCCGAAAACTGTCGCGAAGTAGCGGAGCGCATAGCCAACGAAGTCGCCCGCATCTGCCACGAAAGTAAGCGCATTCAAGCTTCTGGAGATGTAGACACCTGGGCAAACAGTTTAGCTCGCCATCGCCTCCAGCAGTGTTTGCACTACTACCAGTTAGGATCGCACCAAGGGCGAGTAGACTTACATAGTACATTAAGTGCTATAATATACCGCTATATTACTCCCCTTGGTATTCCACAAAATTACCAAGCTCGTTTGGGATTGATTGAGGATTTTTTACAAGGATTTTATGCCGAAGCCTTAAATGCTTTTCGGCGGGAAGCTCAATTAGATGCCCGTTATCGTCCCCAGAGTTTATTAGATCTGGCAGAATATATGGCTTTCACCGAGCGTTATGGCAAACGTCGCATTCCCCTACCTGGTAATCGTAGCCAGCAGCTAATTATTCTACGCGCCCAAACTTTTTCTTCTTCGCAACCTCCAGAAACATCTGTAGATATGGAACAAGCTGCGGAAGGTTCATCACTAGATGCTGATTCTAGTTGGAGTGACGGCGCGATGCAGCAGGTAAGGGAAATGATGGTTGCTAATGAACCCGAACCACTAGAAGCAAGTCTGCGGAATACAGTCATTAAAGAATTAATGGCTTATTTGGAACAACACCAGCAAAATGATTGTGCTGACTATTTCGCTCTACGTCTGCAAGATCTTTCTACCAATGAAATTGAGGAGATTTTAAATATAACCCCTCGCGAGCGAGATTACTTGCAGCAACGTTTTAAATATCATTTGATTAGATTTGCGCTTTCCCATCGTTGGGAACTGGTTCACCAGTGGTTAGAAGCAGATTTAGACAAAAACTTGGGTTTAACTCCGCAACAATGGCAGAATTTTCAAGCACAAATTAGTGCCGAGCAGTTGAAATTACTACAACTAAAACAACAAAGTGTATCTAATGTAGAAATTGCTCAAGCTTTAAATTGCACAGTTAACCAAGTAGAAAAACGCTGGTTTAAGCTACTAGAACAAGCTTGGGAGATTCGCAACCGTTCATTATCCGGATCAGGTGCATCGAAGGATGAATAGTGACATGGATAACTACTCAGAAGACTTATACAGCCGCTTCATGGCTTGGCTGCAACAGGATTCTGTCCCCAGTACCACCAATACGACCGATGGCAGCGATAGCGATGCCATTGGCGCGGATTGGGAAATGGATTATTTAGACCCATTGGAAATGGATGACTTGAATATTGTCACGAGCATTGATGAAGCGACACCAAGTCGTCAAGCAAGTACGGATGGGTTTGCTCAAAATGCTAACTCAGCCACCCCGTCCCAAGCCAAGTTCATGGTGGGTTTGAAAGGAGAGATACCAACCGTGCAAAATCGTTACCATGCGCTACTCAAGCGCCGATTACAAACAGAGATTGAAAGTCACCCGCCGCGATTTCCTTGGGAAACGCAAATTTATGACTATGAAACTGAATCTTATGACAGTGTAGCAAATACCGCAGTTCCCCAACGGCACTGGCTACTACCCCAGATCGAACGGCTAAATATACCTGTTTCGCTACCAGAAACGGCGTTAGCACAATTGCTAGAAGCTTGCACCGTCGCAGTACAATCACCGCTAAAGCCAGGAGCGCAGATGGTAAAAGCTGTGGGCAGCTTGTTTCCACAAGCTAAGGCAGATCTAAATGAATTAGCTGGGTTAGTGCTATTATACCCAACGCGATCGCCACAAGCAGAGCAACTGTTTACTAATGATTACGAAACAGCTACGACTACTCAGCAGGTGGCTCTATCTTTATTAGCTGCTAAGGAAATTCTTAATGCTTTAACGCTATCAGTTTCACCAAATCAAGTAGTAGAAAAGCAATGGCAAACTGAAGAAGGGCAAATCACTATTCAGGTGGAATATAAGTTACAGAATCAAAGTTCTCAGCTAAAAGTTAACAGCCGTTTACCCAGAGGTGGCAGTTTGACACTGCAAGCGGATCAGGCATCGGCAACAGCACAGCGCACTTATTCAGGCAATTTGAGTATAGAAGTATTTGATTTGCAACCCAACAACACTTATCCTTTGGAAATTCGTTTATCTGAGTTAGATC
>JBARVL010000459.1:0-27496 GCA_049646245.1 Crinalium sp.
GGCAGCGGCTTAGAGACGGTGCAGAAAAGCTAGGGATATCAGTAAGATCTGTGCAGCGACTGTTTAAAAAGTATCTTGAACTTGGTTTAATAGCCCTAAATTCAACTTCTAGAGCCGATAAGGGGCAGCATAGAATTGAGGAGTTTTGGCAAAAATTTATAGTTAAGACATACCAGGATGGTAACAAGGGTAGTAAGCGCATGACTCCCAAGCAAGTTGCCTTAAGGGTACAAGCAAAAGCTTCAGAACTTAAATATGATGATTATCCTAGCTACAAAACGGTATTAAGAGTTCTACAACCATATTTAGAAAAGAAACAAAAGGCAAAAAGTCTTCGCTCTCCTGGTTGGTACAGTTCAAATTTAGCTGTCAAAACTCGTGATGGTGAATATATAGAAATTACTCACAGTAATCAACTATGGCAATGTGACCACACCGAAGCTGATATCCTGTTAGTAGACCAACATGGTGTCCTGATAGGTCGTCCTCAACTAACAACTGTAATTGATAGTTATTCTCGGTGCATCATGGGAATTAACTTAGGTTTTGATGCGCCTAGTTCTCAAGTTGTGGCTCTGGCTTTACGTCATGCAATCCTACCAAAAAAATATGATGTAGAGTACAAACTGCATTGTGACTGGGGTACTTTTGGTAAGCCTAAGTATGTTTACACCGATAGTGGCTCAGATTTCAAATCTGATCATTTAAAGGCAATTGGCGCAGAATTAGGATTCGATGGTGACTTACGTGATCGCCCTTCAGAAGGAGGTATTGTTGAGCGTCCTTTTAGAACTTTAAATGAAAGTTTATTCTGCACTTTGCCTGGATATACAGGCTCAAATGTGCAGCAACGTCCAAAGGATGCAGAAAAAGATGCTCAGTTAACTCTGAGGGAATTGGAACAGTTATTAGTTAGCTTCATTGTTAATCAATACAATCAAAGACCTGATGCTCGGATGGGTGATCAATCCAGATATCAGCGTTGGGAAGCAGGGTTAATAGAAGAACCAGAGCTAATGTCTGAGCGAGAGTTAGATATTTGCTTGATGAAAGTAGCTCGGCGGACTGTTCAAAGAGGTGGACATTTGCAGTTTGAGAATATTATTTACAAAGGTGAATATTTAGCTGGCTACGCTGGCGAAATTGTGAATGTAAGGTATGACCCTAGGGACATCACAACTATTTTGGTATATCGCCAAGAGAAGGGGCAAGAGGTATTTTTAACTCGCGCTCATGCTCAAGGTTTGGAAACAGAACAATTATCTTTATATGAAACGCAAGCTAGTGCCAAACGATTGCGCGAGGCAGGTAAGAGCATTAGCAATCAATCAATCTTACAAAATGTAATAGACCAAGAAGCTTTACTTGAGCGTAAGAAAACTCGCAAGCATAGACAAAAAGAAGAACAAAGTTACAAGCAATTAAGTTTTACCCATATTAAGGCTGAAGTTGAGACTGATCAGCTAGAAATAGAAACCAAAATTGAAGCAGATGTCAACTCAAAATCTGCTGACATTGAGGTTTGGGACTATGACGAAATGCGTGAAAGTTTTGGATGGTAAATTATGACAAAATCTCAAGAATTAGGGAATTTACCACCTGATAATCAGTGGATACAGGCAGAAATTGCACGTTTAAATAAGAAGAGTATTGTGCCGTTAGAACACATCGAAGATTTACATGATTGGCTGGATGAAAAGCGTAAAGCTCGTAAATCTTGCAGGTTGGTGGGAGAGTCGAGAACTGGGAAAACTTTCGCTTGCGAAGCTTACATTTTTAAGAATAAGCCAAAACAGGAAGGTAAACAAGCTCCTACGGTTCCTGTTATTTATATCAAGCCACCTCCTAAATGTGGAGCCAAAGAGTTTTTTAAAGAAGTAATTGAGTGCTTGAAATATCGTGCAGTGAAGGGTGTTATTTCAGATTTTAGAGATCGAGTTAAGGAAATTTTAACTGGTTGTCAGGTGGAAATGCTAATTATTGATGAAGCTGATCGTCTGAAACCTGAAACATTCCCTGAAGTCAGAGATATTAGGGATTTAGGTATTACTGTAGTTTTAGTAGGGACAGACCGCTTAAACACAGTAATTAAGCACGATGAACAAGTTCACGATCGCTTTCGAGCTTGTCGGCGGTTTGGTAAGTTGACGGGAGAAGATTTCAAGAAAACGGTGGAGATTTGGGAGGACAAGGTATTAAGGTTGCCTGTTGCTTCTAATTTGAATAATAAGGAAATGCTGAAAATCTTACTAAAGGCGACAGAAGGTTATATTGGACGGTTGGATGAGATTTTAAGGGAAGCGGCAATCAAGTCTCTATCAAGAGGGTTTAAGAAGGTTGAGAAGGCTGTGTTGCAAGAAGTGGCTAGGGAGTATTCATGACAGAAAATCAAATTCAACCTTGGCTTTTTGCGATCGCACCACTAGAAGGAGAAAGTTTAAGTCATTTTTTAGGGCGGTTTAGGAGACGCAACTATTTAAGCCCTAGTAGTTTAGGAAACATAGCCAAAATTGGGGCTGTAGTGGCACGTTGGGAACGCTTTTATCTCAATCCTTATCCTAAACAGCAGGAATTTGAGGCAATGGCTCTGGTGGTAGGGGTTGATGTTGAGAGGTTGTGGGAAATGTTGCCGTTTCAAGGGGAAGGGATGAAGTGTGAGCCAATTCGATTATGTGGTGCTTGTTATGCCGAGTCGCCTTGCCATCTAATAGAGTGGCAGTATAAGTCTGTATGGAAGTGCGATCGCCATCAACTAAAGCTTTTAGCTAAATGTCCCAAGTGTGAAGCAAGATTCAAGATACCTGCGCTGTGGGAACATGGGAGATGCGATAGGTGTTCACTACTGTTTGCAGAAATGCTGAACTATCAAAAGACGGTTTGCCTTGATGACAAACTCTCAAATAACCTTACTTAAAAAATCCTCAAATAGTTGAAGGGCGCGATCACAATAACTCAATTTCCGTACTATGCAGCCCAGTGCTTACAGACGGTTTCAGCTTGGGTGAGTAAGGTGGCAAGCAATGGATAGCGATCGCAACTCGATCCAGTCTTCCTTGTTAAGCACTACCTATCTCAATAGAGAGCGATCGCTTAAAATTCTTCAAGTTTTGGCTTAAACGTTCCCGCACGCGATCGCCCCAAAAAGGAATCACAGCCTGTCCCTGAGAAAATGCCTCTAGCGCTGTTTTCTTATCAAACTCCGCCAGTTTAAATTTTTGCTCTTGAGACTCAGTAAGTAAAAACATCAGCCGCTTCATCTTATGCAAAGGAACAGAATCATCAAACAGCCATGATTCCTTTGCTTTCAATGTTTCTAAAGCTTCGCGGCAAAGCTCAAAGCTTAAGCCTATAGACAGCAGATACTCCATCACCGTCAACGCTAGCAAGTCAGTTTCAGAATAATACACATTTCGACCCTTACCACTGGTATTAACAGTAGGTACAAGAACCCCCTTTTCCCGCCAATACTGCAATTGCCGACGGGTACATCCGGTAATTTGTGCTGTCTCTGTACTCGTATAAAAGCGATCGTCCATAAATAAACATAGTACAGAAGCAAGCTAATAATCTCATAAGTATTTAGAACACATAATGTTGTTATGTATTAAAATTTATTTATGATGCTAAAAATTGTTTATGAGTCAAGTAACTATTCAATGCCGACTAATTGCTAGTCAACCCACACGCCAACAACTATGGACGTTGATGGCAAAACTCAACACGCCTTTAATTAACGAACTGTTGAGGCAAATGCCCCAACATCCTGAATTTGAAACCTGGCGACAACAAGGTAAGCTACCAATTGATATAGTTACAAAACTCTGCGAACCACTCAAAAGCGATCCTCGTTATATCGGTCAACCAGCAAGGTTTTATACTTCAGCTATTGCTCTAGTCAAATACATTTACAAATCTTGGTTCAAACTCCAGCAACGCCTAGAAAGGAGATTAAAAGGTCAAAAACGTTGGCTGGAAATGCTCAAAAGTGATGCCGAGTTAGTCGAACAAAGTAGCTGTTCTTTAGAAGATATCCGTATTCAAGCGATCGCCATTCTGACATCTCATAAGCCTCAGAATCAAACCCCACAACCAGCCCTACAACGGAAAAAACGCCAAAAATCAAAAAAAGATAAGAGCTTATTGGACAATTTATATGATACCTACGACCAAACCCAAGATATTCTAACTCGTAGTGTTATTTGCTACTTACTCAAAAACGGCTGCAAAATCCCTACCAAGCCTGAAGATGCGGAAAAAATTCCCAAATCTCGCCGTAAAGCTGAAATTAAAATAGCTCGCATATTAGATCAACTTAATGGCAGAACCCCTTCATGTCGTGACTTAACAGGAGAGAAATGGTTAGAAACATTACTTACTGCTACCATTACTGCACCCAAAGAGTGAAGCTGAAGCTCGTTCTTGGCAAAATATTCTCTTAACCAAACCAAAATCTCTCCCTTTTCCGGTCGCCTATGAAACAAACGAAGACCTGATTTGGAGCAGAAACTCTTCATGTCGCCTCTGTGTTCATTTCGTTGGATTCAAAGAGCATACCTTTGAAATATACTGCGATCAACGCCAACTCAAATACTTTGAACGTTTTTACCAAGATCAAGAACTTAAGAAAGCAAGTAAAGATAAATATTCTGCTGCTCTTTTTACCCTACGTTCTGGGCGTATTCTTTGGATACAAGGCACAGGTAAAGGAGAACCTTGGAATATTAATTATTTAAATCTTCACTGTACCCTAGAAACTCGTTTGTGGACAGAAGAAGGTACAAAACAAATTAGCCAAGAAAAAGCCTCTGAAATTGCCCAAACTCTCACCAATATGAAAGAAAAAGGCGAACTGAATGACAAGCAGAAAGCCTTTATTAAGCGCCAAGATTCTACTTTTGAGCGAATTAATAATCCTTTTCCTCGTCCCAGCCAACCTTTGTATCAAGGTCAATCCGATATTATTGTCGGCGTTGCATTAGGCTTAGAGAAACCCGCCACCGTAGCAGTGGTTGACGCAAATACGGGTAAAGCAATCGCATATCGTAGTATTCAACAACTACTAGGAAAAAAAAGTCCCCTCCTAAATCGGCAAAGAACTCAAAAGCGCGTATTATCTCATCAACGCCACGAAGCTCAGAAAAATGCTGCCTTTAACGAATTTGGGGAATCAGAGTTAGGGCAATATGTTGATCGCTTAATCGCCAAAGCCATTATTTCCCTAGCTAAAACCCACAAAGCAGGCAGTATTGTCTTGCCCAAATTGGGTGATATGCGAGAGCTAGTGCAAAGTGAAATTCAAACCAGAGCAGAACTCAAAATTCCAGGTTGTACCCAAGCACAACAAAAATATGCCAAACAATATCGCATCCAAGTTCATCAGTGGGGCTATGGAAGATTAATTGACAATATTAAAGCTCAAGCAGCTAAACTTGGCATTGTTATTGAAGAAGAACAACAACCGATTCGCAATAGTCCCCCAGAAAAAGCTTTAGCGATGGCAATTTCAGCCTTTAATTCCCGTTATAATTCTTAATGCTTGCTAAAATTCTGTACCTTGACAATAGGATAAAATATATAACAGCGCCGCAGGTCATGTTCGTATTTAACCTCTGAACTGTGATAAATGAGGGTTAGTTTAACTGTTGAAAGACAGTTGTGCTTTCTGACACCTGGTAGCTGTCCACCCCGAAGCTGCTGTTTCTAAAAAAAACAGGACATAAGGTGCGCTCCCACGCAAGAGGGTGTAGATGTACTACGGTGATGGCTACTGAATCACCTCCGAGCAAGGAGGAATCCACCTTAATTTTTCTTTTTTCGTGAACTATCGCGGGGACTAAATCTCTAGGGCGTTTACGAAAACTCTGGATACCTGATGGCATCTAAGTTTCAGTCTTTCTGTGGGATGGTTGCTCCTCTCTTAATAGGAGACATGAAGTAAAAATTTTAGAGGTTTACGATCCGTAGCCTTTAAAAACTACTTCAGGCAACTGTTACAGCGATCGCTGTTTCAACAACTATCCCTACCTTGGGGTGGGTTGAAAGGAAGTGGAAGTTAAAATTGGTGCAACTTGGGCAGACTGGTTTCAACAACCATCCCTACATTAGGGTGGATTGAAAGCCAGGTTACCCAACTAACACGCAATTTTTTGGTTCTTTGTTTCAACTTTAAATTAGGGCTGGGTTAAAGGGCTTCCTGTAATCGCACAAACAAAGTACAGAATGTTTGTGTTGCTCTGATGAGATATTAAAACACAATTAATTTATTGGAACGACATTAATTTGTCACAGTTATCTAAACGACATCAATTTGTCACGGCGACACATAATTTGGCTCTATGACGCTAATTTGTCTTTGATGACAAATAATGTGTCACTGTACAGCTCTTGTATTTTTTTTTTATTTCATCCAGCCCACGTTGCGCCTACTTTAACTTCTACTTCTACGGGGATTGGATGTAGTGCGATCGCAGCAGGCTCGATCATGTAATGCTTGAGAATTTCACTTGCGCGGAATACAAAATCATTAGGACACTCTAGGATGATCTCGTCATGCACGACTCCAATTAGCAGAGCGCCAATTTCAGCAAGGGGAATATATAGTTTCCCCAACGCCATCTTTAAGAAATCGGCATTGCTTCCTTGTACTGGATGGTTGAACAGTTCCGACAGTGGTGGGTTAGTTGACCAACGCCGCCTACGACCCCTCATTGTGCGGATTGCTTGTTTAGATGTCTCATAGACTGTTTCCTTGATGTGTTCATGCCATCGTTTCAGACCTGGGTAAGCTTGGAAGAATCGCTTTCTGAATTTTGTGGCTTCTTGTAATGTCATGATTACGCCGTACTCAGTTTCAGCGTAAACTTTGAGCTTGCTTTGTCCCATCCCATAGATAAGTCCAAAGTTGATAGCTTTTGCTAATCGGCGGTCTTCTGCTGTAATTTCGCATATTGGCTTACCAGTAATCAAGGAAGCTGTGAGCGTGTGCAAATCTTCACCATTTTTGTATGCTTCGATCATCCGGCTTTCGCCTGAGATCTTGGCAACTATTCTTAGTTCAATTTGGGAATAATCCGCGCGGATAATCGTGTAGCCTGGTTGGGCAATAAAGCAGCTTCGGATGGCTTTGTCGCGGGGAATATTTTGCAGGTTAGGATTACGACAAGCAAACCTTCCAGAACGAGTACCGCATTGTAAATAACTAGGGTGGATTCTCCCTGTAGTTGGATTGATGTGGGTTGGTAGTCCTTGGACATAGGTAGAAATTAGCTTGGAATATTTACGATATTCCAATAAACTTTTGATAATTGGGTATTCGTTTTGCAATGGAATTAAGACTTTCTTCCCAGTGCTGGTAACAGGTATTCCTAAATGTTTGAAAGCTTTTAGGACTTGAGATGGTGAGTCCAAGTTAACAGTATCAGCAGTTTCTGGAAAGAAGGATAGTTGGATTCTTCTGCCGGGATTTAGGACTTTTAGTTCATTTAAATAAATTTGCTTTTTGGCATATAATTCTTGATTTAATATCGACATTTTCGCTGCATCTAACAGCATCCCATTCAGTTCCATCCCAGCGACGGCGGATACTGCCTCAAACTCAATTTCAGCAATATTCATCAGTCGTGCAGCTTTAAGCCTACGAGTTAAAATTGGGAGTAGGTCGAGCAATATAGCAGCATCAACGGCAGCATATTGTAGTTGTCTTGGAGTAAGAGTGGTTTGACTAAAATTACTCAAGCGTTGGCTTTTATCAAGCTGTATTTTGAGCAGAGATAATGCCAAATTTTCGAGACTGTGATTTTTTTTAATCCAGCCTTTAAGACTTTGCTTGCTAACATCGTGTCAAAGAATGGCCCACTTACATTAATTCCAGCTTGAGTCAGAAACTTTAAATCAAACTTGGCATTGTGAAATACTTTGGTAGCTTTGTTTGTAAAAAGTTTGTTCAGTGGTTTGAGTTCTAGTTTGGTAAAACAACTGACATTAATAACAACTACTGGATAATTTGGAATTGCTATTTGTATTAGTACCAGTTTATGAGTGTGTGGATCTAGCCCTGTTGTTTCAGTGTCTATTCCTTGGATGTCACTTTTTAAAAGTGGTGCGATCGCTTCTTCTAGCTTGGCTCCTTCTGTAACTATAATATACGGAGTTTCAATACGGAAAACCGTTGCGCTATTCATAAGTTAGGGGTTAAAATTGTTAGGCTTTTTTCATCTCTAAAACGCGATAGCGTAATATTATTGTTGTTCTTTTTTTGAAAGAAAGATATTTTATAGGGTAGTGTTACGGAAGCTGTCATTAAGGGCAAAGTACTAAAATTATTTGTGGATTCGGAACTTTAAATGAAAATCACATAAGTACCGTTATGTGATTTTCGAGCAAGTAATATGCTGGCAACTACTAATCCAGAAAAGTATGTTACTGAGTACATCCCTGAGTATGGTACTAACACTAATGAGTAGATTATCAAGTTATGGTTGCACGGCAAGGCTAAGAATACTCAGGTACTTTACTCCGAAGTTGTCGGTAAATTACTAAACTAATCCAGTTAATTACTTTAGAAAATTTTCAGGATTTTGTGTATCTACTCTTGAGTGAAGGGTTAGCACCTTCAACCTGTAAAATTTATTGTCAGCAGTCAAAAGTTTGCTCAGAAGACCAGATTAATTCAACTGAATGTAGAGGCGACTATGCGATCGCCTAAGAGCCTATCAAAAAAATAATTTATGGCGATCAAACAATCACAATACGAAAGCGATCGCATCGGCTATTATAGTCCTAATTTCTGGCAGATGCCGCATTATGATCTGTTGTCTTAATCCGCAATGCCACAATCCCCCCAACCCTGACGGCACAAAGTTTTGCGTCAACTGCGGTATCGGGTTAGTTATGCTGCGGCGTTATCGCCCAATTCGGGCATTGGGTAGCGGTGGATTTAGTAAAACTTATTTAGCGGAAGATATTGAAAAGTTTAATGAGATCTGCGTAATTAACCCTCTTCTGTCACTTTCCGAAAAGTTTTACAATTTTCAACTTCTGTAACTGTTGTGTGGAAAGCGATAGGTCAGTTATTTTTTAATAGCAATCCCACGAGATCACAAAATCACAAAATTTGCACTATAAATGCCTCAATTAATTGATATTGCGCCTCTTTAAAACTTTTTATTAATAGGTGAACTCGGAGAGTGACAGAAGCAGGGATATTCAGCCACCAAAGCTGACGGCTACGACCCGAAAATCCTTCGCCGCGTCATCAAGATCCGCAAACAGCCGCCAGAACAACGACAGGAGGAGCAAGCGTTACTGTCCCTCTATTGCAACGCGCTCAATATGCAACTGTCCCTGCCCTTCTGACCGCGATTATCATGGGTTGCCTAAACAACACAGGTGTCTAAACATCTGGATGCCTGAATGTCCAAGCATCCAGATGCACTGTCAGTACAAGAGCTCCCTCAGTGATACTCGTGTCACTGAGGAAAACTCATTACCTTCTTGCGGGCAATTGCCCCGAACCACGACATCGCTTACAAGTAGTCTTTCGCTTTACGCGCTCGCCAAGCGTCAGAAGCGCATTAACTTGACCCGTACCAGAACAGTCTGGACACTCGTTATTATGGTTTTGCATAAAAACACTCAAATATAAAGAAACATTTACTATTATAGACAAAATAACATTTTCGTGCATAGCGGGTTAATTGATCCGTCGCCCTTCCCCTGAGCAAGAGACGACAGAGTGCCACATTGACGGAGCTATTCCACCAAATGCGAAAATCGTTAACTCGCTACCAAGCGATACCCTTTAATGGCGGAGTCATGAGGAATAAATGCGTATTTTTTGAGAGGATACCAACCGTCAGGAAGGCATTCAATAAAACGCCCTTCACCGTCAGCAATAACTGAATGATGCTCCAAGTAGGTAGGAGCTTGCGTCACTGGAACAAAAGCAAGCCCATTCCGACCAGGAACAACATTAACATCCCTTTTTGCAGATTCAAGATCTATTTGATTTAGTATTAAGTACCCTGGCACGCGCCGCCAACCAAGGTGCGATAGTTCTTCTTCTGTATACCTAGCGACAGTATGACAAATTAAGCTTCCTGTTTCATCCCTACACCGCCAATTTAAACCCTCTATTAATTCTTGAAATTCGTCTGGCGGGCTAATTCTATCGTAGAACTTGCCGCTATTTAGCATATTTAAAATTTCAGCGCGATCATTTTCAGTCGGCGGTTCATTGAAAGCATTGCCACTTGGAGCGCCAAGTTTGACAGTGGTAAACATTTTGACAGCTGTAAGCATTCGATCCTCAACGTTCGACAATAGGCTTTTCAATCCTAACATCTCCCTGTTGTGAATAACCTGCTAAAACGCCCCTAGAAGCCCTACTAAGCTGCAAAAGGCTACGCGAGGTGCTTTTTGACCTCAAACCCCATCAGAAACGCTTCCTAGCGCGATTTAGAGGGTGTTTGTCGTGATATCCACACCCCATCCATCCGAGTTACCCACACCCCCGCTTGACTCCCTGACGGTCGCGGGGGCATGGATAACTGACACCGTGCCGATTATAGCTAGTGGCAGTTACGACAAGACGATTAAAATCTGGCAGGTGCCGAAGTAGGTTTTTAAAAGGGAACAGGGAACAGGCAATAGGGAGAATTTAACCGCATATAAACGCAAATGTAAATTTACAGATTTACAGATGCTGGTAATGGTAAGCCGATATTTTGTAGCCATAAGGGAAATAGGAAAGCATTTTAGGGAAGAAGAAAAACTTGAACCTTAAAGCGTATACCTGTAAAGGTTTTAAGTTTTTTGTCCACCTGTATAGACAGGTAAACATGGGCTATTCCTATCTCAAACAACCACCACAAAGTTTACTGATATCGGAGTTAGCAGGGTTAACTGGGTCAGCTTTACAGGGCGATCGCATCACTGTATATGGGAAAGGTTCTAAAACCCGTGTAGTCAGGCTAGTAAGCTCCCTAGCATCTGAATTGCAGAATTACAGGACTACTGATGCTGGTAACGATGAGCCGATATTCTGTAGCCGTAAGGGAAAAGGTAAGGGATTTTTAAGCCGCGAGTACATTACTAATCTTGTGAAAGTAGCAGCTAAAAGAGTAGGCGCTAGTGATGCTGTTAGCGCACATTGGCTAAGACACGCTCACGCTAGTCACAGCTTGGATAAGGGATGCCCAATCAGTCTTGTTCAGGCAACGCTAGGACATTCTAATGTTGCCACTACCAGCAAATACTTGCACGCCAAGCCCAATGAATCTAGCAGTTTATTCTTGGATTGATGTACCCAAAGATTAAGGCAATCACGCTCACTATAATTAAAAAGACATCTGGCAACCGGATACCTTGCTAAACTTAATTTAAAACTATCTGTACTATGTTAGAAACTAAATTTGAGATTGCCTTAAATAAATTCAAGCAGAATCCTTCAGAGGAAAACTACACGCATATGGAACAGCTTATAACAACATATCAAGTGAATCCTCCAGAAATGATTAAGCAGCATTTAGCAGATTTAGGAAACGCAGGGAAGACCTCAACCGAGAGCTATTTGCCTTGGTTAAACCAATACTCTCTAACCGCTAGATTGGCTACTTTTATGACAACTCCTACACCTCAAACAAGGGACGATCTACTAATTGAAATGCAAAAATACAAAGATTCTTTTTCCGTGAGCTAATTCAGCAATAGACGGTTAACCACTTTTACAGCTAAAAGAGTTGGTGCGAGTGATGCTGTTAGCGCCCATTGGTTACGTCATGCTCACGCCAGCCACTCTCTTGATAAGGGATGCCCAATCAGTTTAGTTCAGGCGACGCTGGGGCATAGCAGTGTCGCCACTACCAGCAAATATTTACACGCAAAGCCAAATGAATCTTCTAGCTTATTCTTGGATTGATGCGATCGCATTTTGTTTAAACTGACTAACCTCACATAGGTCTAAACTGAATTCGCCAACAGTGTCAGTATTGGAACGAAAAACGCCGAATTTGGAAGTATCCGACTATGTATATACATATAAAAAAAGATTGTAATTGTGAGAGCGATCACAATTTTTTACACAGTTCATCCAAGCAACCATTTCAGGTATGTCATTTATCTACGCAAAGAGCATCTTTGCCAGTACACAGGTATCATTTCATCTTCTCCAATGGCAATGAACCATTTAGCTGATAATGATTTTGCCGTTAAACTTGAAATTACCAATGTATCTACGAATTGCTTGTCAGTAAGAGACAAAGAATTAGAATTCTTCCGAGTATAAGTTCCGTTGAAAAATGTTTTCCAATAAAGTTTTTTAATCGACACTTCGAGGAATAGAAATATCACAGTTATGTAACCACATTAATGTGCGACTAGGTTTATATAAAACCTGCCAAATCTTACGATCCTGCTGATTAATTTGGGTTTTACCTGTTAATAATGCAACTTGATCTACTATCAAAAACTTGCCACGATTTCCTTTATTAGCCTCATACACACGACCATCTGAACGAATTTTGTGACCTTGACAATTTCCATAGCTATGAGGTTTAACAATAACTACAACATTTTTATAGCTATTGCTTGTGTTCCTGCGCCAAGTTTGAGCATTAACAGAAACAGCAAAACCTGTTATACCGAAAATAGTAGCTAGGAATACAGATTTAGATAGGCTCATTAAGAATCCTTAATTAAGAACGTAGCCAAGTTTTTTGGTACACACTACACTTTTGATGAGTAGTAGTAACAATCTATCTTTCCCAAATTAATTATAAATATCACAATTTAAAAAATTTTTTTTGAAGATACAAACATAATTCTTTCAGACAACCATAGTTTAGCAGCAGTGCGATCGCCCATCCCTGCAATTCGCCGTACTTTTCCGGCGGTAAAGCTTCCCATACTGCCTCCCGAAGTTCTGACGGTATTGCCAATACTTCAAATATTGCCAATACCGTGACGGGATGATCACAGATCATCAGCAAGAACCACTCCCACTTCACCAGTTTTGATGACACGGACGCGATCGCCAACTTTAATAGATGGGGTGGAACTTTCATCTGCACTCGCGCTCAAACCTAACTGCACAATTTCACCCTTGATAATGGGTTTAAGTGGCCTTAAAAGGTAGATTATAGAATATACAATAAATAATCTAGATTCTATAATTATTGTGAAAGTATTGATCTACAAGGTTTGATGCTGTGACCCGTAAGCTAGCTATATTCAATATGAAGGGAGGGGTGGGGAAATCAACAACCACCTACAACTTGGCTGCGGGGTTAGTCAAATTTAAACAGCAACGGGTAATGCTGGTAGATATTGACCCTCAAGGTCACTCTGGAGCAGCTTTAGGTATTCCGGTTTGGCAATTGGAAAAACAACTCAAGGATGTTTTATTACGGCAAGCAGTTTTAGAACAAGTGGTGGTAACAACAGCCGCAGGTGTTGATGTGTTACCTTCTAATATTTTGTTGGCAGAGGAAGAGATACCAATATCTGGTCGCCCTGGTCGGGAACTGTTACTTAAAAAAGCTTTAGTTCCAGTCATAGATAAATATGATTGGGTATTAGTAGATTGTCCCCCAAATGTAGGTGTGTTTTCGATCAATGCGTTGATGGCTTGTGATGGTGTGATTATCCCTGTAGATATGAGCTACCTGGGATTATTGGGTATCCAGGGGATTGAACGTTCTTTGGAATTGGTGCGGGATAGCCTGGAGCATCCAATTGAAATTGCAGGGGTATTAGCTACACGGTTTGATGGTAGGAACAATCTTTCCAAGGAAGTTTTACAAGCACTTAAAAATCATTTCGGGTCGCAGATGTTGAAAACTGTTATCCCAGAGACTGTGAAGTTAAGGGAAGCACCTAGCCATCAGCAATCAATTTTTGACTATGACTCGGCTGGGGCAGGAGCATCTGCTTATGGTGAATTAGTTGAGGAGGTTTTTCAATGGCAGTAAAAAAAGGTAAGTCACCTAAAACTTTGGGGAACAATCCTCTAGATCAAGGAATTTTCAATAAAACTGACACATTAGATGCTGCACAGATAATCAAGAATGAAGATTCTTTATTCTTGAAAAAGGGAGAGAGGGAAGCGGTAAATCTACGCCTGCCTTTAGAGTTGAATGATTGGTTGAATGAACTGCTAAAGATAGGTAAGCGTCGGCATGGTCAGAAAATTCCCAAGGAAGTTTGGGTACAAGCGGCATTGGAGTTGTTTCGGAGTCTGCCTGTTGATTGGGCCAGTATTGAGGATGAGGAAAGTTTACGGCAGGCTCTAGTAAATCTAGAATCTAAAATAAAGAATCTAGATTAAAGAATTAGTGTAAGAGATTCATTGGTAAAGCAATAAAGTAAGTATTCGGAGATATATGGGGATTAAAGAATTATTAAGTAATTATCGGTCAGAAATCCTCAAAATTAAATGCGGAATGTAGGCTTTATACTAAGAATAATTTGATTAGTAGTTAAGGTATAAAATGGCTCGACATCATCCCCTTGGTGACATTGATATCCTGAGATCTACTTTATTAAAAAGTTATAAAGTAGGTTTTCCTATCCTCAAGGAATTGGTACAAAATGCCGAAGATGCTCAATCCACTTGTCTAGACTACGGTTGGATAGAGGGTATTCCTAATGCTGAACATCCACTGCTGCGATCGCCTGCTCTGTTCATGTTAGATAATGGTAACTTTACAGAGGAAAATGCTAAATCCATAAGATATATCCTGGGAGGAACCAGCAAATCCAACCAGCAAGACTCTATTGGCAAATTTGGTCTTGGTTTAAAAAGTGTTTTTCACTTATGCGAAGCTTTCTTTTATATTGCACCAGACAAGGAAAATTCTAAATATCCTCGTTGGGATATTTTTAACCCTTGGGCAGACGCATTTGATACAGACGAATATCACCAAGATTGGAATGCCTTCTCTCGAAAAGATAGAGATTATATTATTAAAAATACCTTAGCACCAATTCTCCAAAAATCAGAGTATCAAAACAAGTGGTTTCTTATCTGGATGCCGCTTAGACAAGAAGAACATTGTGCAAACAATTCTAAAGTTAGATATATAAAGGATGACGAATTCTTTCCTGAAATCCCTAATTTTTTAAAAAATACTGATATTCAAAAGCAGCTAAGTTTATTGCCAAGTTTACTTAGTAATCTTAATCAGATTAGGTACTGGGAAAAGAACTTCCGTCAACCTAAATTTAATATCATAGTAGACGAGAAGTCAGAACGTCGTTCTGCATTATCACAACTTGAACATAATCCAGAAAAACCACTCAAAGGTAAAGTTAGCGATGGTCAAGTAAAGCAAGTGGAATTTGCAGGTTATGAAATAGTACCCTCTTCTGAGATTTTTCCTGAATCTGAAATTAAGAAACGTCCAGGTTTTCCTGAAGAATTTATAAATATAAAGCCTCACTCTGCGGTGGTTTTCAGTCGCTTGCATAGTAATGTGGATACACCACATTCACTTACTTTGAGAACAGCCGTCTTTCTACCCATAGGTGAAGAGGAATCTATAGATTTAAAATCTAGCTCAAAACACTCTTATTATTTAACACTGCATGGTTATTTCTTTGTAGATTCTGGTCGGACAGGTATTTTGGGTTGGGATAAGAATAATTTTAGGATCGACAACACCCATAAAGAAGGAGATGATAATAGAACTTTGCGAGAGAAAGAATGGAATTTTCATCTTTATGAAATTCTTATGACTCAAATTTTGGATACCTTCGATAAATTCGTTTCTAAATATAGCCTGTCTGAATCTGAAGTATCAGCCATTTGTAAAGCACTCGGTGAATCTAAGTTTTTTCAAGAACAGATGAATCGAGATAAAATTTGTCAAGAAAAACAGTGGATTTTCAGGATTCTCAGCATAACTCCGCAAAATAATAAATGGGAATTGTTAGATAATACCTATAGAGTCTTACCACTAGCAAAAATTCCTCAAGAAAATTTGTTTAGTAGTTTGCCTAAAAAAACAGGATTATCACAATGTATATTAACTTTATCAGACGCGCCTAATCTTCGTAATGATGGTAAAATATCCGCTCAATGGATAGATGAAGAAATTATCTCTATCATCAATAACTTATCACAAAAAAATATTTTTAAAGAGCATAGTACTATTGAGGATCTTGTTGATTTTTTAAGTTTTATTAAAACTAGCAAAAAAACAATTAGCGATCCAGTCCAGAATTATATAGTTCAATTCCTTAAAAGTGGGTTACTTCAATTAAGTTTGAGCGAAATTAATTCAGAAATTAAAGAAGCGTGGCAATCATTAATTAATTTAGTTGACGATTCAAAAATTATTTATATAGATGTTTTGGAATATACTTTTAAACATCTTATTAAAATAGAATTGAATATTTTATTATTATCAAAGCCCTTCTTTTCTACCCCTGGTAATGCTAAAGAAAAACAATTAAGCTATAAAGATGCAAAAGCTATTTTATCAAAAATAAATGAGTGGATTAATCAGTTGTATGAACAAGGGAGAAATGTTAATGCTTTAGAGTTAACCCTTAAACAATTTCTTAAGTTATCAAAAAATGAGCTTATCAAAATTTTATCAGAAAATGAAAATTGGAAATGTCTGATCGGTAGCCAATATAAAGCAACAGCAGCTAGTTTTTATTCCTATAAGGACTTTAAAAATGAAAAAATATTATTTAGGCGCAGCAAAAATGACTTATTAGATTCATTAGAAAAAGCTGTTCAATATTTTCAACCTATTGTGGTTGATGAGGAAATAGCTGAATTAATCAGCAATGCTCCCAGCATTAGTCCTGTAATTTGTGATCAAAATGTTTGTAGAAGTATATTAAATAAAACTCCACTACTAAATGATAAGCCTGAGCGGATTAAGCTGTTAGATCAACTATTATCATGCCTGAATATGTCTCCCCAGATTCGTTATCTATTACATGGACAAGCGGCGCAATATAATAACCTAACAACACTACTATATATTATTTCTGAATCAGACGCTTTATGGATAGAAGTTACCAAACAAGTTCTTGAAACCAAAAAAGAATCATGGCGATTAATTGAGCCAGTTTTAGCTGAACGTATTTTGAGAGCAAAATATGGAGGACTTAAGATCGAAAGCTTAACTCCTGATGCTGTGATCGATTTATTGAAAGAACCAGGTGTCGATGCAAAATGTATTAATCCTCAAGAATTAACTGCCCAACAATGTGAAATTTTATTGATTGAAACAGGTAAAAATACTGGAAATAAAGACCTTTGGAAATCCTTACATATACATCTAACAGTCAATGATAAATTTGTAAGTATTGAAGAAAATACTTACCTAGAAAATCCTGATTTTTCATTAGAGGAAAGTTTAAAGGAAAAGGTCATATTAATCAAACGCAATCCTCAATTAACACAAACCTGGATTCCTGAATGGAATGCTTCTTCTGCTATCGAATTCTTATTGTCACAGCCTGATCCTCATACATACAGGGAGATGATTTTGAGAATTTGGCACTCATTTGATGATAATCAAAAATTCAAGTACAAGGAAAGATTAAAAGACGCTGCTTGGCTAACTGTAAAAGTAGGGGAAGAAATTAACCCCATCGCGCCTAAGTATATTCTTAAATGTCCAAATTATTTAAAGAATTATGAACAAACCTTAGTGGGGTTAAAACCTGGATATTATTTACCGTTTGATTTAGAAACTTCTGAAGAACAATATAATGATATTGAGGTATTATTCTATCAATTTAATCAGCTAGACATACTCCAGGAGATATTAACGATATATGACTCATAACTTTTATCCAGTTATCCTAGCTATTTTAGATAACTTGATTAACCGTCAAAGGACAGGTTTTCCCCAAAATTTACTAAAGAATAAAAAATGGCTGATAACTGAAGATAATAGAGAAGTTGCACCATCTCAAGTTCTTTATGTACCTGGCATTGAAAATGAAGTGAAAAACCTTTTATCTCAATTAGAGGAAACTGATAAAGGATGGATTACTGTATCTCAGTTGCATCCAGATATTCGCCCTAATGAAAAGGTTATGGGATGGCTACAAGATAACCTATTTATTAAAGGGCAGGCTGCACTAGAAATTATTGGTAAAAAAGCAAGCAAATTACCTTCTTATTCATTAGGTGAGTTTGAAACAAATTCTTTCCCCTTAACAGAAGCACTAGCGATATTTCCAGACGAAATTCTACCTTGTTGGAAATTAGTGAAAGGGTTGCAATTATTAGATAAGCGATCTATTCCATCAAATTACGAAATTCTACCTTGTTGGGGATTAGTGAAAGGGTTGCGATCGCTAAAGGATAGAATAAATTTTATTAACTCTTATCTTCTGAAACCAATGGAAGAACAGCAATTAATTGATCTTCTCAATTGGATATCTTGTCATCATACATCACCCGATACAAATACTGTAAAACTATATAATCACTATCTTTCACTTGCTATTGAACGTACTGAGTTTAAATCAAAAGTTTTACCTAAGATATGTTTACTTAATCGCTGTCGTAAATGGCAAGATCCACGTCAGCTATGTGTTAGCATTTCTAATATTAATGAACAGCATATTCTTGATGAAGACCAAGAAAGAATTTTACAAGATTATCTCCAAGCAGTTTCGATAGCAGATCAACAATCATCTATAATACCTACTCAATCAGGAAACAATCGAAGTAATTACCAAATATTAGAAGAATATTTTGCTGATTGGAAGATGTATGTTTATACGGAAGCCATTGGTGTTTTTTTGTGTTTAATAGCTGGAGAAGATGAATTTGTAACACAACTCGCACAAACTTTTTTAAGAAATAAAGACTTGAATTTGCTGCGTAAAAGTTTGCTTGATCAAGTTTCTCCTCGCTCTTTTTCAATTAGCATATCCAATCTAATTCAACAACAAGTACCTTCTTTAATTAGGGGGATTAATTTTGAAGCGCAGATTAACAGTAATAGTAAAATAGACTCCAATATTTTAGTTAATGAATTAAATATTAATACAACTCAATTAACCTTATTGCCAATAACTGATTTATCCCGCTATTCTAAATCAGACTTATCTAAAAAGTTAAAAAACTCTGTCAAAGTATTACTTAAAAGAGTATATAAGGTTGAAAATATTGATGATCGTCTGGAAAAAATCTGGGGCAATTTAACAAAAACCGATCAGCTAGATTTTGAAGTTACTAAACAAGTTATCTTCAAGAGCGCCCCGTATATTATAAGATTTTTAGGAGTCCATAATCAGAATGAACAAATCAAAAGAATATTAGATGAATGGAATAAAGCAATACATGACCTAGAAGAATATCGGACTTATTATGGTGATTATACTGTTATTGATCAAAATATTAACAATTTAGGACAAAATCTTGATTTATTTTTATTTTTAGAAGATGACGACTCGGCTAACACATCCTCTTTAGTTTCCAATAGTAACAAGCTAGGAGAAAAAATTAACAATCTAAAAAAACAGTTAGATCAACTCTTAGAAGATGATAGCTCTACGAATACAGCATCTTTACATTTTTTAAACGCGGTTAGAAAAAAAATTGAAAGTTTTGGTTATCAATTACAAAGTATTCCCTTTGAAATATTCCAAAATGCTGATGATGCTTTAGTCGAATTAGATCTGATGGCTCAAGGGAAGACATTATCTCCTAATCGCCTGAAATTTATTCTGGAGGTTGTGAACAATACTATTACTATGATGTATTGGGGACGACCAATTAACTGTTTTAGGCATCCTGACTATCCTTTAAATGACTTTAGAGACCAAGGATTTGGTCAAGACTTAGAAAAAATGTTATCTTTTAATTATTCTGATAAGTCATCTTCTGATTCTTCTGTTACTGGAAAATTTGGTTTAGGTTTTAAAAGCGTTCACTTGATTTGTGATCAACCTCATGTTTTTAGTAATCGCATCGCTTTTAAAATTGTTAATGGATTAGTTCCGAGTAAGTTAATACCTACTCGTACTAACGAGCTTCAAAAGCAATTACAATCCCATAATCCAGAAATTTTGGATGGAACAGCGATCGCATTAACATTCGATCCTAATCTTAATCTATCTGCGGATGATATATTAAGAGAGTTTAAGAGATTGGCTGGCTTCTTACTTATTTTTTCCAAAAAAATAAAAGAAATTAATATAACTAGACAAGACACGATTACTTGGCATCCTGAACATCTCTTCGGTCAAAATACTATCCAGATTGGAATAATTAGAATAAATCAAGAGTCAATTAATGTTTTATGTCTAAAATTGGAGGAGCGTGGTCATTTTGTGATTGCTGTAAAAGAGACAAGTGAAGGACTGAAATCCTCTTTACCGACAGATATTCCAAATATTTGGGTGACAGCACCAACTCAAGAACCAAATTTTGGTTTAAACTTTATTATTAATTCTGCCGAGTTTCAAGTAAACGTCGGACGATCTAATCTCACTTATAATAATTCAGAATTAGCCCAAGAATTAGGTGAATTACTTGGTAAACAGTTATGTTTATTGTTTGATGAAATTAACGCTGATTGGGACAAATTTAAAGAAAAACTCAAATTATCAAAGACAACGCTTTATAAGTTCTGGCAATTTATTTGGGAACAGTTAGCTGTTAGCTGGTTAAATAAAGAAAAACAAGAAACCTTAGCTTTAATTAAGGAAATGTTAGGTGGTCAGAAGGGTATGGGGTATTTTGTTAACAAGCGTACAGCATTACCAAATGGGTTATGGGGTGACTATCAACAATTAGTCAGACCACGAGATATTTGCTATATTATTGATGGAATTTTAAAAAAAGAAATATATCTTACTCGTGTTTTCCAATGGGATGAGGTGCAGAAAGAATGTAAAAAAGAGCAAGTTATCCTAGCCTCTATATGGGAGCCATATAAGATCTTATTAAACTCTCCTTTGAGTAAAAATCACTTTAAAAACAATAAATTACCCCAAACGCTTAACATTTTAAGCTGTTTACAATGGAAATTAAGCAACTCAACAGCTGATACCCAAATAGCACAACAAGTAGGAGAGTTACTAGAAAATATTAAACAGAATGACATCTCTGAATATCAAGGATTAATCTCTTGGCTAGGCAAAATTGAGCTTTTAAGTGAAGATGATCAATATAAACTTAGTAAATTTTTATTAGATCCAAAGAGTCAAGATCTGAAAGAAAAACTGCTTTCTGGTTTTGCAGAAAAAAATTATATTTTACACCATGACTATAAAAATCAAGGACTACAATTTTTTTATGCTTGTCGCCAACAAGAAAAACCAACTTTTAATATAGAAGAAGCAAAAGTGATTGAATGGATTAATTTAATTCAACCAGCAGACCTAAATCGGCAGGAAGCTGTTAAAGACTATTTGAAGTATCTCAAACTTGAGAACAGTCGTTCATTCACAGAACTAATTAAAAAATTGGAACAATTTAGTTGGCTTCGTGATTGGCTTGTATATCTTGAATCTACCAATTCCCCTGAGTCGCAAAGATCCGAAAATCTAGAACAGCCGGAAAATGATATAGATCAAACAAAACAAGACGGAAAAGGAGATCCAGAATGGGGAGAACCAGGAGAAAAACTTGCTGAGTTATTTTATAAACAAATATACAACGAACCAAATTATAAACTTGATTATATAGGTGATATTTATGATTATTTATTAACGAAAGATGGACAAAAATTTAAAATTATAGAAGTGAAAGCAATTAGTAGTAAGTCAATAAGACTTCCAGTTTTTGAATGGAATCAGTTAATTACTGAAAATAAATTTTATGAATTATTTATTGTTGAGCATTCAGGAGGTAACGTTGATAGAGTTATTCGAGTTAAAAATGTGTGGAAGACTTTAAAGCAAGCATTTGAAAACTTAGGATTACAGTACCCAACGTCAGAAATTAAAAATATTGAATCCTTGATTGGGTTACAAAAAGATTCGTCAAATGAGAATATCATTATTTTAAACTGGAAAAGGTTTGTGGATTATTATAAAGAAAGAAGTGGTGACGAAAATATTATGATTTATAGTTGTAGTGCAGTGTTGATTAAAGGGAAACCAGAAGCAGAATTACTAGAAATATTCCAGCATAAACATTAAACTTAAAATTTATTTTTGCTGTGTTTATTTTCCATTTTTTATTAATATATGGTACGAATTCAATGAATAAAGCTATAAATAGCTGCTACTCTTAAAAGCGTGTACAAAACCTTGTTCTCTAGCAAGACGAAACAATTTATCCGCCTCAACCCTTGATGCGCTCTGTGCGATAGCACAGTCTAGCTTCGTCCCTAATTAATTATTAGTTAAACCGTTAGACGTGAGCCTATTTTGCTCAAAAACGAGTCCTTTTTAAATTTAATTTTTAACTATAATAGCCAGTTAAAACTGCTTAAACCCTATGCAGAGTAACGAGTGTTTAATCAAAAGCTAGTTTAAACAGTTGCTACAAAAGGTTGAATTGTTATTATTCTGAGTAATTTGACATAAAGTTATTTTTGCCAATACTTTTTGTGCTTTTATATTTAATTAACGACACACCGCGAGCGCGGTGTTTAACTAGATAATTTGTAACATTACCTAAAATACTCATTGTTGCGAGCGCAGTGCAAACTAGGCAAAATTATGAGTTGTACTACTAATCAATCAAGCCCAAAAATAGGGTACTGAGTAGTACATATTAAGCTATAAATAAAACAATAGCTTGATTTGCCAGCACCTAGTAACATTCCTAGAGGATTAACCAATTAATTGGAGAAAGTATTATTGCTATAATATTAAAGCATTTGAATCAGTTAAAATCTTTTTACAAAGGATTCTAGAGAAATTATCAAGATCATTTTGAGAAAAGTTTTGCTCTGGCTGGATTATAAATTCAGCATAAATCTTGGAATTTCTTTGATAGTAATGAGCGATGGCGTAAACTGTTTCTTTCTGCACTAACTTAACGATATCAAAGCTAGAATTACCAGTTTTTTCTGCAATTTTATTCCAAGTATCAATCAGCCATTCAGAAACGAGGAATTGTGAATAATTATCTGTAATAATCTCCACCTCATATAGGGGGCGCGGTTTTGCATCTATCCCAAGCTGTTTTCTACGTTTGGCTTCACCCATTTGTTTACTCCAATTTAGCTAGATATTCACCCTTCACCGTAGTACAAAACGGAGAATATATTATTAATATTATCAATTTTTGTACTACCATATGATCGTGCTACAATTTGAGCATTGTTATCACGATCAAGCCATACGGCGAATATTTGAGCGACCCAATGCTGGAGCATCTGAGAGAATTTGTTACTGAATCATCAAGAGTAGTCAAAGCTTCTATCTTTGTAGTGATCAAGTTTGAAGATTTAATGATGCGTGTTTAAACTCCAGCAAGTTAAATTTTGGTTCCAACGATCTCTCCTTTGCGATCTACTGAGACTAACTCACACAAATAATATGGACACAGTTCAAATTACTGAAGATACACAACCACCTCAGATTTTGGCTGGGGTGCAGGATCAAGCTGTTGCTCAAACAACAATAGTCGTAGAGAACCAAACGCTTGAGGAACTGATCATAGTTCTATTTTTCAAAGACTCGTCACAACCAAGGGGTAATATTACTCCTTGGAAAATTTTCCCCCTCAAGCCTTCAACGTTAGAAAAGAGGAGCAGGGGGACAGCAAGCTACACGCACGATCTCGAAGTGGCAGCTTTCCGCTCATCACGCTTAGCACGATGGGGAGATATGCTGATTGGCGACTTGGAGGTAGCAAGTAAAGTTGAGCCTGGTGATATTTTTGAATACACTTTGTCGGACGACGACGCAATTGATCTCTCTAAGAAAGATGGCAAAGAGCCAAACGCAGGGGTGAGGGCAGAAAATCACTCAGGAGAGTCTGTTAATTTTGAACTGAGATTAGGGGGGGCTGCGGTCTACAAAAATCGGCTTCCTAATGGTACTGCCCTGATCTGGAATTATCCCACCAAAATATATGCTACGTTTGGCAGAAAAGGCATATCTACCCCAATAGTAAATATAGGACTTGTTATCAACTCTGATGAAGCTCAGATAGCATCGGCAGATGTCAATGCACATTCC
This sequence comes from Crinalium sp., assembly GCA_049646245.1. GTDB lineage: Bacteria > Cyanobacteriota > Cyanobacteriia > Cyanobacteriales > PCC-9333 > Crinalium. Next base: position 24,121 of record JBARVL010000459.1, read on the forward strand.
ATCACAATGACGCTAAAACCCGGACAAGAACCAGAGAAATACCTATGGGAGGTAGTACAAAAAAACTCAGATTAATCATTGCACAGGAGCGGTCGGCTTAAACCTTTTAGAAGTCGATTGATTCTGAAGGTTGGAGATCGCGCTACTCACTGCCTTTTTCCCACAATTCCTATCCCTTACAGAATCAGGCTTTGAGTCATTTTTTAATGATCCCGGATTTAATTCACTAGAACTTTTTTCACTGCTTAGTTCTAGTGAATTAAATCCTCTATTCCCGATTGCTGATTTAATTCACTAGAAATTTTTCACGGCTTAGTTCTAGTGAATTAAATTCCTGATTCAGATTCAACTATTGTTGTGAGCGATCGCGTTAATGAAAAAACTGGCGCAAAAGCTACGGTGTTACTGAAAACGCTGCCCGTAACAGAAGAAGCGATCGCACATATCAGATCGCACAGATTGAGGCAAAGCTTCAAGATGTTGATGCTGGCGATCGCGGTAAATAGCTATGCGAAACGTGAAAATAACAAATAGAGCATCTCAAAGAAATTAAGCTTGTTTTTTATAAGAAAAATAACGGTTTAAATCTTTATTGCTAACTAGATAAATTGCGATAACAGCACTGAGGACAACCATAATTAAACTTCCAGTCATCAGGATGGTAGAAAGTTTTGAACTCAGCGCCAGCATCATTGTGATTAAAATCACGACTAGCAAACTACAGATGCTTACCATCAGCCATTTCGCCCATTTCCGTCCCTGTATAACAAAATACATCAGTACAATTGTTAGTAAGATGCGACCAATAGCCCACCTATCCCGTGCAACGATCACTAACGCAATATCTAAAATGCAGAGCAGTACAAACAAAGCCAGCAGTTTATTTCGAGCGTTCAGCGCAGATTGATCGAGTTGAGTCATAAGTGGAATACTTTCTGTATAGCTAAATAGATATAAAAAATTTTAGTTGATTTGCGATCGCAGATAACTAACTTTCACAAAACCTCTTGGCTTTTTCAAAAGCATGATTAATCAATGTCATCATATCTTTTGCTTTCGCATCTCCACAGATATCAGGATGCCATTGTTTAGCTAGTTTTCGATATGCCTGTTTAATTTCCTTGAAACTGCTTCCTGGTTCAACTTCCAGCACCATCCACCAATGTTTACGCTCTAAATTATTACGAGTTGCTGTGTAAGTTTTGCCTTTGCTATTTTGATACTTTCTACCAGGCTTGCCAAATTCCAACTCCATCATGTACCGTATCCAAGGCTTAGGTGCAGTTGGTCGGAGTTGGTACAAGAAATCTAGATAAATAGCTTTGTTAGCAGTACAGTTTTTCCCGCCAAAGATAGCGCCAACAAACCAATCATCAGGTGCAAAGTATTTAAACTTCTCACGAAACAGTATTTTAATTTTGGCAGGGTTTCTACCTGCTTTGTATGCCCGTTTCATCTGAGAGCGAATATAACGTAGCTGTCTGAGTTCTTCCTCGGAAAGCAGTTCACCAAAAATTGGTGGCTCACCTGAATCTGGTTCATCGCCATCTCCTGAAAATTCATACCCACATTCTGGGCAGATTTTACAGAACACGGGAATCATTTCGTGGCAGTTAAAACATTCTTTAAGTTGAGTCTCAATTAACGGTTTCGGACGTGGGCAAAGGCTGACTTTTAGTTTGGAGGTCGGTTTACAGACTCGCTTAAAGCATTCTCCAAAATCCAAGGGAAAATTCCACCGGAGTAGTGCATCATGATATCCCAAGCAATTTGATAGTAAATGCTTGAATGACATTCATCAAAGATTACTAAACCAATATCAGGTGGTAATTCTCGATTCTGGATGGTTTGAATCATGCAGATTTGTACGGGTTTTGAGTAATCAGTTGGGTGATCTGCCCAAATAATGCCTGACTCAATACCCATTGAGAATAAAGTTTGCTGCGTTTGGTCTATCAGCTTTTTTCTATGGCAACAGAACATTACACGCCGTCCTTTATTGACAGCATCAACAATCATTTGTGAGCTAATTATTGTCTTACCTGCTCCGGTAGGAGCATAAACCAGAACTGATTTGATCCCATTGCGGAAGAAATGGTAAGTTTCTCGAATTACCTGTTTTTGGTAGTCTCGTAGTTCAAAAGATTTAGCCTGTTTTGGTTCTGGCTTTGGTTCTGGTTCTGGTTGTGGTTTGGTTTCTGACTGTAGCTGCTCAAGTAGAGAAAATAAACTTAACTGCTCTACAGATGGTGTAATTTGTTGAGGTGCGATCGCGCCAATTAATTTCTTCATTGCGTTCCCTCCACCTGTTCAGATACCTGTTTAAATGCCTGAAGGATAGCCCACTTAGTTTGGTCGGCTCCACCAGCAGTGGAAGGGCAGAAGTTAGCCACGTCGCGTGATTCAATTTTCACCCCTGGTAATTCCGATGCTAAAAAGTGGATGTCGTAGTCATCGGCAAAGAAAGCATTCATTTTTTTATAATCGGAATTATTAATCCTTGGCAAATTCCCCTTTAATTAAAGCTTTAATTGCTGCAACTGGCATACCATCACCAATCATAAAACGCACAGTTGTAACTCTAAATTGAGGAACAAATAAGGTGCGGTTTTTCCAATCACCATCAACTTTTTCTTGGTAAGTATAGTTCCAATACCAATGAGCAATATTATTGGGATCGCGATGACCTTCTACGCGGGGGAAAGTTGCTGTGATACCGCTTTTAAGTTTTTTGTTCTTGGTGTAAGCATACATATAGCCCGAAGCAATTTGTTTTCCTCTCGCACCTCTGCGTTTAACCTGGTTTAATCCACTAGAACTGAGATCGGATTCTGGTTCTAGTGGATTAAATTGCTCTACTTGGTTTAATCCACTAGAACTGGATTCTGATTCTGGTTCTAGTGGATTAAATTCTGATGTAGCTGATCCCCTTAATCTCCAAAGATTTTCAGGCTCAATCGGTAGCGTTTGTTTTGTATCAGTCCAGCGCACGACAACATAATTTAGTTGTCCGCCCAAAATTGGCTCTTGTAGTACACCAACTACAACGCCATCCCTTTTGCATCGTTTCCAGCAAACCTTTTCGCCTATGATCCATACATCATCTGGGTCTAGCGGTTCATCATTACTCCAGTCGAATTGGTCATTCCAAGGTACTGTTGTTAATTCTTCTCCGTTTAATTCGCTCTGGATTTCCTCAGTAAAATTATCACTGCAATTATGCTTATCCAATTCAGGTTTTAATCCTCTAGAAATTTTTTTACCGAATTTCAAAGTGCTAGGCAATTCTGGTACAGGCAGATTCGATCCGTGCCACAGCACCCAAATCTCAGGCGGTGCGCTTGGCGGAGCAAATTTGTCAACTACTACTCCTGTT
>JBARVL010000460.1:0-7725 GCA_049646245.1 Crinalium sp.
TTAAAGTTAAAAAACTGTTGGCGCAAGACAATTTAATTCATGGATGTTCAAGAATTTTTCCAACTAAGTGCCGGAAAATGGTTTTCCCAGCGTACTAGCCACCATTTAGCTTTCAAGCAAACAGAAAGTGGCAAGTCAGATATTGTCATTGAGAACGTAGCACCAAATGACCCCGAAGTTATTCAACTTTGTGAACAATACGAAGTTGATCCTAAATTAGCTTTGAGTGCAGCCCGCGTCACTTGGAACGGCACAATGGAATGGGACGAAGAAAAACACTCTGGTTCCACCGTCATGGTACCAATTGCCGATCCTGATAAACCCAACGAAGGTAAGCTGCTACGGTCTGTTGGCTACGCTGAAAAAGCTCCCGTTGCGGGTCGCTATATTATGGGTAGTGATGATGCTTTCACCTTAATTACTGAGTATGAAACCATGTACTCGGAAGAGCGTATCTGGTTTGCCAGCCCTAACCTAAGACTACGCACCAGCACATTAAAACGCTTTGGTGGTTTCAGTATGGCGACGTTTTGCTCAGAAATTCGCATGGGTGTAACACAACCCGCAGCAAAAACAAGCGACACTGCCGCCAGTGTTTAACTAATTTTAGGATTTACGCAGAGATCCCCCTAAATCCCCCTTAGAAAGGGGGACTTTAAAGTTCCCCCCTTTTTAAGGGGTTGCTCAGGGGGATCAAGATTTCAAGCTTGCGGTGCTTAAGTCCTATAATTTTTCAGCTACTAACTTTTTACCCCCTCCCTGTGGACGGGGAGGGGGCAGGGGGTGGGGTTTTCTAATAAAAAAAATTTAAGGGTAAGGAATCAGGTATAAATACCCGCCATAATCCTTACCCTTTGTTTTAGGTTAGTTAAAAAATGTGTGATCCGCTCTCGTGCTTCCAACACCGCTTATGGAACAGTGTTTTCAGCCGTTAGCTTCGTGTACTTTGAGTTTTACATCGGCAGATGCTAATAGCACCAGTTTCACGCCTGCCCGACCCGGACGACCGATGGGTGTTACCAACTTAATTATATCACTAGACTTCTAGATTTTTTAGATAAATCTCGAATTTTATCTGCGTTTATCTGCGTTTATCTGCGATTAAGCTGTTGTGCATTTAAATTAAACTGTTGATTCTTATCAAGTGCTTGTAGTGCGTTGGCGTAGCCTGCGCGTAGCGCATAGCTGTGCGTTAGCACTGCGTCCCGCTCGCTAGTAATATTAAATTTAAATGCGTCTTACTCCCTTCCCGCGATGGCGAATACCTATTTGAAAAACCGCCAAGACGCAAAGAGCGCCAAGGAAGAAGAAGAATATGATCGGTAATCTTTTAGTGGGAAGGGAGTAGCTTAATTTCAATTTTATTTGACTTTACAAAAATGATTTTTGCTCATTAGTCTACCGTTTTAAAATTTAACAAGGCACCTTAATTAAAGAGTTCCCAGGTTCAACCTGGGAACGAGAATTACAGCGTGCTATTTCCCTAAAACAAAGTTCACCAGCTTACCAGGTACAACAATCACTTTTTTAATCTCCTTACCCTCAATAAAACGTTGGGTAAATTCAGATTCACGAGCATATTTTTCTAACGCATCGCGGTCTGCTTGAGCAGGGACTTTAATTGTGCCACGAGTTTTGCCCATAATTTGAATTACTAAAGTAATTTCATCAGCAATTAAGGCATCTGGATCAGCTTTGAGCCATGCTTGATGGTGTACTGAATCAGTATGACCAATACTATGCCAGAGTTCCTCAGCAATGTGAGGCGCAAAAGGTGCAAGCAAAATAATCAGGGTTTCAATACCTTCTGCATAAACTGGTGAGTCTTTGCAGGTAGCATCATTCAAGGCGTTGCTGAGTTTCATTAATTCTGAAACCCCAGTATTAAATTGATAATCGCCTTCTAAATCCTCTGTAATCTCCTTAATAGCTGTATGAATCGCCCGTCGCAATTCTTTTTCTGCTGCTGTTGTGGATGGGGAATCAGGAGTTGCAGTTTGGTTAGCAGATGTATCTTCAGTTTGCTGTTCCTTAGTAGGTAAAGGTGAGGGTTGAGGAGTAGGCGCTGCTTCTGTTTTAGTTTCAGGGGCAGGATTTTCGGTGATTTGGGGTTTAAATGTTTGCAGTTTGGCGAAAAGCTTTTGGCGAGTAGATGCTAATACTAAATTACGAGCAGCAAACCAAGTTGCATATCCAAAACCGATGAGTTGGAACACTGGTTCTAGCAGTGGTATATGATTAACCGCATCTAACAAGGTTAAGGTGAGATAAACTGCGATCGCACCCGCACTAATCAAACCCACCGTAATTAGTGGTTTTTTGTATGTGCTAACAAACTTACCCACATAATCGGGCAAATCAGACAGCACTTGAGTTCCTTGCTGTAAAATTTGCTGCCACTCAGGTAATGATGCTGCTACATCTTTCTCACCTTCAACATCATCGCTTTTTACCTCGTCTTCATCCGCAGCAGGAGGTAAAACAGGTTGTGCAGGAGCAAAATCTGTTACTAATCTCCAAACTCGGTTGAGAAAACGGGATTGTCCTTCTACGTCCGCATCATCCCATTCCAAATCTTTTTCTGGTGGCGCTTTAAATAAGATAAACATCCGCGCCGTATCTACCCCATACTTACCAAGCACATCTTCTGGAGCAATCCCATTGTACTTAGACTTGGACATCTTTTCATAGAAGACATCCAAAGGATCTCCGGTTTCAGGATCTTTGGGGTTAGCTGGATCTACCTGTGCTGGTGGAATGTATTTGCCCGTTGCAGGGTTTTTATATGTCATTCCTTGCACCATTCCCTGAGTTAACAGGCGTTGGAATGGTTCATTAAAATTTAGTAGACCGCGATCGCGTAAAACCTTGACAAAAAACCTCGAATATAGTAAGTGAAGAATTGCGTGTTCAATTCCGCCTACATACTGGTCTACAGGCATCCAGTCATTAGTTTTTGCTGGATCAAAAGCTTGCTGATTGTTCTTTGCGTCAGGATAGCGCAGAAAATACCAAGATGAATCAATAAACGTATCCATCGTGTCAGTTTCACGCTTGGCAGACGTACCGCAGCTAGGACAAGATACATTAAGCCAGCTTTCTAGCTGCCCTAAAGGAGAACCACGACCGGAAAATTCGACATCTTCCGGCAACATCACTGGCAAATCTGTCTCTGGAACTGGCACAGTCCCACAATTCGGACAGTGAATCACGGGAATAGGCGCACCCCAGTAACGCTGACGGGAAATTAACCAATCTCGCAAACGATATTGAATACGCGCTTTACCAAAATCTTGTTTTTCAGCATATTCAACAATCGCCTGTTTACCTTCAGTAGACTGCATACCATCGAACTCACCGGAATTAATCATAATTCCTGGTTCTGTATAAGCAGCTTTTAACTCAGGGGTTTCTGTTGTATTCTCCCCTGGAGGTACAATTACCACCTTGATAGCTAGTTCATTCTGATGAGCAAACTGGAAGTCTCGCACATCGTGAGCAGGTACACCCATCACCGCACCAGTGCCGTATTCATACAACACATAATCGGCAATCCAGATGGGAATTTCTTCACCCGTGAAAGGATTTATTGCCTTACCGCCAGTTGGGATACCACGTTTTGGCTTATCTTCAGCAGTACGCTCTAGCTCACTTTGACGAGCAACTTCAGTAATAAATGCTTCTACTGCTTCTTTTTGCTCTGGTGTAGTAACCTGAGCGGTTAAAGGATGTTCTGGAGCAAGAACAACATAGCTAACGCCGTAAACTGTATCTGGGCGGGTAGTAAACACACCAATTTTTTCATTCATTCCCACAATCGGGAATTCTAGGTATGCACCAACAGATTTACCAATCCAGTTAGCCTGCATTAATTTCACACGCTCAGGCCAACCTGTCAATTTATCTAAATCATTCAGCAGTTGTTCTGCGTAGTCGGTAATTTTGAGGAACCATTGGCGTAGTAGTTTGCGCTCAACTTTTGCACCAGAACGCCAGGAACGCCCTTCGTTATCTACCTGTTCATTAGCTAGTACTGTTTGATCGATCGGGTCCCAGTTAACTGCTGCTTCTTTTTGGTAAGCTAGTCCAGCATCTAAAAACTGCAAGAAAATCCACTGCGTCCACTTGTAATAATCTGGCGAACAAGTAGTAACTTCTCTATCCCAGTCAAGAGAAAGACCCAAGCGCTGTAATTGCGCCTTCATTTGGGCAATATTTTGATAAGTCCATTTAGCTGGTTGAATACCTCGCTCAATGGCAGCATTTTCAGCAGGTAGTCCAAAGGCATCCCAGCCCATAGGATGAAGTACGCGCTCTCCCTGCATCCGTTTAAGTCGGGCAATTACATCCGTAATTACATAGTTACGGACATGACCCATGTGCAGGGTTCCCGATGGGTAGGGAAACATTGAGAGGGCATAGAATTTCGGCTTGTCACTATCTGTGGGGGTTTGATCTAAGCCATGTTCCGCCCAGTTCTGCTGCCACTTTTCCTCTATAGATGCTGGGTTGTAACGTGACTCCACTTTCTAGAACTCCTGCTGAATCTGGTCTGTTGTCCGCTTCAATATTATAGTTAGGACTTACGCATTTTTACCAAATATTTAGGCTTTGGGAGTAATATCAAATCCGGTGGCATTGGAATTATATATATTTTTTTAACGCAAAGAGCGCAAAGGGAAGCGCAAAGGATCGCAAAGTCAAATTTAAAATGTTCAATCATTTTTAAGTAAGCGGAAACGATATAATTTATTAATTCCACTTCCTCACTTTCATAAAAAAATCCCCGATATTAGCTAGGAAACTGTTATCCTATGCTTGGTAAAAACGGGGAGAAAATCAATTATTTACTTCTGCTGCTGGTGATTCAAAAGATTTTTCTGGAACTGCTATTGCAGCTTTAGGAATTTTAACTGGGGGAGCATTTAATGCCACCATTAAAGTTTCTGGTGCTGCTTGTGAAGGAGAGGAGTTAGCTAGTTGTGTAGTGGGATGATTAGGAGAAAGTACGCCGGATACTGCACCAAGAAATAATGCTGCGATCGCAGTACCACCCCAAGCAACCAATCTTCTCACTCGGTACTTGTTCAAACGAATGAACACCTGCTCTGCCATCTCTGTAGCTGGAGGAGTTACTGTTGGTACAGGCAATGTTTGAAGCCCTTGGCGTAGCTTCAAAAGTTTGAGATACTGTTGGTGTACTTCTGGATCGTTGTCCAGCAAATACTGTACTTGCTTGCGCTCACCTGCTGTCACCTCACTATCGAGGTAAGCACTTAATAATTCAAAACGATCTCTTTGTAAACTATCCATATCCCTGATTTCCTGTTTTCCAGAAAGACCGCGAGGTTGATCATTATAGGTCATTTTGGCTTCACCGCTATTTATTACCAAGTACTAGGCTATAAATCTGATTTTAAAAGAATAATACTCACGGGCATTTGCGATCGCTAATTACAAGCGCATTCTTAACTATCCAGATAGCCTTGCAGTTGACTTTGTAATCTGGTTCTCGCCCTGGCAATTCTTGACTTGACAGTTCCCAAAGAAACGCCTGTAATTTCAGCTATTTCTTCGTAAGCCATGCCTTCTATTTCCCGCAACACAATTGTAGTGCGAAATACTTCGGGTAAATCGGCGATCGCTTCCCGTAGTTGATCGTAAAACTCGCGGGTGGTCAAATCTTCATCAGGACTAGGCTTATCTGAAGCTATTTCCCAATTCATTTCTCCATCGTCTAGCATCCGAGGAGCATCTAAAGATAGTGGATGAGAAACCCGCTTGCGCTTCCGCAGTTCATCGTAAAACAAGTTAGTCGCAATCCGACTCAACCAACCGCGAAATTTTTCCGGTTCGTTTAGACGCTTGAGATTACGATAAACTCGAATCCAAACTTCTTGAGCCAGATCTGAACGGTCTTGCCAGTCGGGAGCTAAATGGTACAAAATTTTGTCAACATGGGATTGATAGCGGCGCATCAATTCTGCGAAGCCAGCGCGATCGGGGCGAACTCCCTCTTGACAGCGCAAAATTAAGTCATAATTTGCTAGTTGATCAGGTTGCACCGACGCTTGAGCAATTGCCTCACCAGTTGACCAAGATACATGAATTGATTGAGTCATGGATAAAAAGGGCGCTACAACATCCTTACTTTCAAAGACGCTGCCCTGTTGAGCAAAGTTCCCTTGCAATCCCAGTATTTATATACAGAATACTAACAATTTTTTAGATTCTAGGAATAGTATATAACTTCATAATTAATAAAACCAGCAGCGCAGAGCCTTTAGGATGAGATAGCGGCTGGGATAAATCTATCTACAACTATAAGCAGACATTTTTACTGATTAATAACCTAGAAGTGTAGAGATTTCTGGCAGTTTTGAGAGCAATGAAAACCGATGAGTCATTTTCTCAAAGCTTTATGGTTCTGTGCTTTACGGCAGCAGGGCTATTATTCTTAGCTTTGCAACCATCTTATATGATGCTTACCAAACCCAAAATGCCAGCGTTATTACGTGGCTCATCTCCTGGGCAGGGAAGTAAGATTGTAGCGAATAATTCTCGGTTAGTTGTTGATTTAAGCGATCGCCGCACATATATTTATCACAGTGAACAGTTGAGTGCCAGTTATCCTGTAGCTATAGGAAAAGAAGGTTGGCAAACTCCCACAGGTAGCTTCAAAGTATCGAAGATGCGAAAGAATCCTATATGGCGGCATCCACTCACAGGTGAAGTTGTGCGACCTGGTGTAAATAATCCTTTAGGATCTCGCTGGATTGGGTTTTGGTCAGATGGGCGTTCACAAATTGGCTTTCATGGTACTAATGATGAGCAGTTAGTAGGTAAAGCTGTTTCTCATGGCTGTGTACGGATGCAGAATCAAGACATTGAGCAGATTTATGAAATTGTGGCAGTTGGAACACCTGTGATTGTGCGTGAATAAAATGTAGAGACGTTGCATACAACGTCTCTACAAGAGTTTTAGGTAGCCTACCTTGAATCTTGTGTTGATTAAAACCTAATCGCTACTACTAGAGGTGGTTTGTTCAAAGTCAGGAGCATAGACTTGTAGTAAGCCACTAACCTGGGTGAGGACATCTTTGCCACTACTTTTGCTGATCGCTTGTCGTTCTGGAAAGAATTCCGGTCGGTCAAGGTTGCGGGCGAGCGCTTCGCTGACTTGCTGGGTAATTAGTTCCTGAAGTTCTTCTTTAGCTCGCATTCTTTGGTAGCTTGCGCCTTCTTCAGTGGTAGCATATAGGGGAGGCAGTCGATTAAGGGCATAAGCGGCAATATCACCCACATCGAGGATGCGATCGCTTGTTGCTTCAATTTCAGCTACACGAGCAATTGCTTCTGTTAGCACCAATTCTTCCATGACGTTGATGAATTGCTTGCGAGGTACAGCCACCACTTCACCCGTCAATAGCGATCCCATCAAGCGATCCAGCGCCATATATTCTTCGATAGAAAGCTCTGAGGCGGTGTCACATATCCGCCCCACTTCAGCTTCCATCGCTGGTGTTAAATAACCATCATGCAATGCTTGTTCAACTATTTTTTGAATACTCATTATTTTTCTTGGCTTAAGAATATCGTCTCAAATAATTTTCGCGTGGCAACCGTGTTGATTTGAGGCAGCAGGAAATTATCAGATTGTCTACAACCTACATTTAATCAAAAGTTGCCACAGTGGGTGAGATTTACTACAAATTTTAGTTTAAT
>JBARVL010000461.1:0-1638 GCA_049646245.1 Crinalium sp.
GTTTTAGGACTTATCTGCGGGTTTTTAGGTGCGCTGTTTAATAATTCCATCCTCTCTAGTCTTGCCTTTTATAAACGCCTTAGTCTCAGCTTACCCCTCCGCATCGGATTAGCTGGATTCGCTTCTGGGTGCATCATCGCCCTACTACCCATCTCTTTTCGCAACAATAGCGGACTGAGAGAATTTATGATTACTGGTGAAGCAAGTTGGGAATTTGCAATTATTGCTTTTATTGCCCACTTCCTCTTAACCATAATTGCCTATGGTTCTGGCGCACCAGGCGGTTTATTTAATCCAGCTTTAATTCTTGGTTCTGCCATTGGTTATTTGGTGGGTTTGTGCCAGTACCACTTAATCGGAATGAGTTTGCCCACAAGTTATGCTTTGGCAGGAATGGGTGCTTTTTTTAGTGCTGTTTCTAAAGCACCTTTTACAGCAATTGTGATCGTTTTTGAGATTACAACTGACTTCAATTTAGTATTGCCACTGATGATTGCTTGCGTGGTTTCTTATGTCGTCGGTGATAAACTCGCTAAAGGTTCTTTATACCAAAGATTGTTAGAGTCCAATGGTTATAGATTGCCAAAAGAACAGTTAAAGAATGGGGCATTGGCTGGGTTAACAGCAGCAGATTTAATGCAGCAGCAAGTAGAAACTTTATCTAGCAAAATAACTTTAGATGAAGCTATCCAAGCTTTTTCTCGTTCTCCTCATCGCGGTTTTCCGGTAGTAGACGAGCAACAATTGTTAGGAATTGTTACGCAAAGCGATCTTGCTAAAGCACGTACACGGCAACTGCCAGGTGATACGCTGCTAGAAGAAATAATGACACCAAAACCAGTAAGTGTGGGGTCTAATGCTTCTTTAGCTGATGTGCTTTATTTGCTAAATCGCTATCAACTCAGTCGATTACCTGTAACGGAAGGGCGAAAGTTGTTAGGGATTATTACTCGTACAGATTTAATTAGGGCAGAAGCAAATCAACTAACCGGAAAAACTGTAGAAATTGGTCCTCAGCCTGAACCTTCTTATGTAGTATATCAAACGCGATCGCCAGCAGTAGGTAAAGGCAGATTGTTAGTACCACTAGCTAATCCCCAAACAGCAGAAGCAATTTTACAATTTGCAGCAGCTATTGCTCGCGATCGCAACTTTGAAATAGAATGTCTGCAAGTAGTTTTAGTCCCTCGTCACAACTCCCCAGCCGAAACACCCGTAAAAACTACTAAAAGTCGTCGCTTGTTACGTCAAGCTGAAAGATGGGGACGACAATGGGATATACCTATTCATACTCAAATCAAAGTTGCACAGGATGTAGCTCAAGCAATATTAGAAACAATAAAAGAGCGGCATATTGATTTAATTGTCATGGGGTGGAATGGTAACGCCTCTAAATCAGGTCGGATTTTAGGTAGTGTTGTTGATACTATTATTGATCGGGCATCTTGTGATGCGGTATTGGTAAAATTAGGAGAAAAAACTCACCATCTCAATAATTATTTAGGATTAGAAAACACTACAAGCAACCAAAATAATTCCAGTAAAAAATCTGCTAGTAATATCCACACTTCTCAATGGAATCGCTGGTTAATACCGACAGCAGGTGGACCTAATACTCAACAAGCTTTAGAACTATTA
>JBARVL010000462.1:0-2984 GCA_049646245.1 Crinalium sp.
CCTTCGGGCAGAGGGGAAGTTAACGCTTGGGGAGAGAACCACCTCTGGCTTAAATACCGCAAGGAGTTTAAGTTAAGTGGACTCGTTGAACCAAGAATCTCAGCGGCTTTAGCCCTGAGAGTGTCAATAGGATTTACATCTCACCTCTATTTTCTGGCTGCCGCAAAGAGAAAAAAGCATCTTTAGCGGCTGCTTGTTCGGCTGCTTTTTTTGATTGTCCTTTACCTTCACCGTATTTTTTGCCGTTTAGCCAAACTTCAGCACTAAACCGTTCAGAATCACCGTGAGTTTGTGAGATATCTTGCACGCGGTATTCTGGTAAAATTTTATGATGCGCTTGGGTGAATTCTTGCAGTGCATCTTTATAATTAAGACGGGCTGGGTCTAGGAGAATTTCAGTAGATAATTCCTGTAAGTGGGTATCCAGCCAAGGACGAATTAGTTGTAAATTATGAGTACTGAGATAAAGAGCGCCTAAAACTGCTTCAAAAGTGTTTGCCATTCTTGAGACTTGTCCCGCTTTATCACCAGCAGCACTGTTAGAAACCAGCAGATAGCGGTCTAATCCATAACTACTAGCTATTTGAGCGAGAATGCGATCGCTTACCAATACTTTACGAATTGCAGAAAAATCACCTACTGTAGCATCAGGATAAACTTCCCATAAAAATTCTGATGCAGCTAGTCGCACTACAGAATCGCCAATAAATTCTAGTTGCTCATAATTAGCCGTCGGTGAGATTGTCGGGTGAGTTAGTGCTAAATCTAACAGAGACCAATTCACCGGAGATGTCTGTGATAATCCCAGTTTGAGAATTAATTTCTCTAATTGTTTTTGACGGCGAGGGTCTTTGAAAGTCATGTGTGAAATATTTTAAGGCGATTTGTGCTATCAAGCTCGAATAAAAATGCTCAAGCACCAGCTACAGCGCAGCAGTAGGGAGTAATCCCCATTCACAGAAGTTATGTTTTCCCAGTTTGACACTCCCCCGTCTGTAGAGACGCGAAATTTCGCGTCTCTACGCTGTGACGGGAGATTCTTGCTTCATAGAAAAACGCTTTTTGGCACAAGTACCAACGAGTCTTACTTTTTCTCCACAAGCTTGAATTTCTGTGTGTCCCACAGTATTTGTTGACAGTATTCGCAAGCCTTCTTCCCTGATGTTTTTTGCTGCATTTTCGTCCCTGTCATGTTGAGTTTGACAACTCGGACAAACCCATTTACGGATGCTTAGATTGAAAAAATTGTTCTTAAACTTGCAGCAATTACAAAGTTTTGTGCTGGGAAAAAATCTGTCAACCTCTATAAGGAGTCCGCCCTCTCGATCCAGTTTGTAGCCTATAAAATTAAGCAACATTCCAAAACCAGCATCATGTATTGATAAAGCTAATTTAGTACGTGCTAACCCTTTTACACAAAGATTTTCTGCCACAACGACTTGGTTTTCGTCAACTAGCTGTCTTGAGAGTTTATGCAAGAAATCAAGTCTAGTATTTGTTATTTTTTCATGGATTTTCGCTACTCTTTTAACTGATGAACGTCTATTGTTTGAACCTTTAACTTTACGAGATAAAGCTTTCTGCCTACGTCTTAAACGCTTGGCATATTTACGGGTTGGTTTAACTGGATCTACTTTATAACAGTTTTCACCATCGAATACAGTTACTAAACTGTTTAAACCGAGATCAATGCCTGATATTTTACCTTCCTTATTACTGGTTAAATTTTCGGCTTCAAATAAGATTGCTGCAAAATATTTATCTGTGCTTGTTTGAGAAACAGTTACAGACTTAATTTTTCCATTAATACTTTTTGAAATACTTGCTTTAACAATGCCAAGTTTAGGTAGCTTTAAACCACCATTTTTGATTGAACAGCTTTCAGGATAACGAATCGACTGCGCTCTCAGTTTAGTCTTAAACTTAGGGAATCTTGCCCTTTTAGAAAAAAAATTCTTAAAAGCTGATTCTAAGTTTTTAAGTGTTTGTTGTAAGGTAGCAGCAGTTACTTCTGTTAACCATTCATAATCCGATAGCTTTTTGAGTTGGGTAAGATCTTTTGCCATGTCACAATAGCTCATACCCTTACCCGTTTCTTGATACTGAGTGTTAGTTTTGTTTAGGTAAAAATTCCATACAAACCTAGAACAACCAAAGCTTTTAGCTAGGGCTTCCTGTTGTCCTTTGTTTGGATAAATTCTGACTTTGAGCGTGTCTAACATCAGTTACTCCGAAGCTCAACTAATTCTATATTAATACTTAACGCTACACAAGAGTATAGATTGCTTTCGGCGCAACGCCGAAGAAAATTGGGTACTTTATTCCTATAGCAATAGTGATGAAATTTATCTAGAAAGTATTGATTTTCGCTGTCTGGTTGCAGCCATATATGAAGATGTATCTTTTACACCTAATCAAGAGTAATATTAAAACTGAAAAACTGCAAATACGCCAAGGAAGAGAAGCTTAAAAAACCCAAAGTACTATTTTAACTCCTCTCTCCTCCCCCCTCTCCCCTCTCCCCTCTCCCCTCCCTAACAATAACTAAACATTCTTAGGGATAAATCTGCGGCGCTCTTTGTTAGCAGGAGTACTTGCTACCGCTCTTTGTGGTTCTCCTAACATTACCACCGAGCAAGTCAACTGTTGCGCCAATCTAGCAGTAACATCACTAATTGCTAATCCTGCCGCAGTTCGCTGACGTTGCGATCGCAATATTACCAAATCAGATGGTTGTACCATATTCATAATGGCTCTAGTTATATCATCATGGGGAATAATTTCCACCTCAAAATTCCCTTCGGGAACCCATTTTGATGCCAGTAAACTTAATTGCGAACGGTTCCAAGCCACCTTAGCTGGAGTAGTTTTGCGATCGCATACGTGCAACAGTGTAATATTTGGTTGATTACCATCAACCAACATTTGGGCAAACTGCACCGGACGTACCGCCTGACTCGTTAAACTATCAATCGGCACTAAAA
>JBARVL010000463.1:0-2590 GCA_049646245.1 Crinalium sp.
TCCCTAATGAGGATATCTGGGTAACTAATGAACTTATCCACAATCCTTCTGTAAATCAGCGTTTGGAAGAAATGCTCATCCGCTACGTTCCAGTAGATGCAGGAAATAAAGACTTTTCTGTAGTTAATTCTGGTGATGTAGTGATCTTACCCGCATTTGGTGCAACTGTTCAAGAAATGCAACTTCTTAACGATAAAGGTTGCAAAATTATTGATACTACTTGTCCTTGGGTTTCTAAAGTTTGGAATACTGTTGAAAAGCACAAGAAAAAGAATTATACATCTATTATTCACGGTAAGTACAAGCACGAGGAAACAGTTGCTACAAGTTCTTTTGCTGGAACTTATTTGATTGTATTTAATATGGCAGAAGCAGAGTATGTCTGCAATTACATCCTCAATGGCGGTAATCGTGATGAATTTATGTCAAAATTCAGCAAAGCTTGTTCAGTTGGGTTTAATCCTGACACTGATTTAGAACGAGTAGGCATTGCGAACCAAACAACAATGCTGAAGACTGAAACTGAGCAAATTGGTAAGCTATTTGAGCATACTATGATGAAAAAGTATCCCCCAGATCAGCTAAACGAGCATTTCCAAAACTTTAACACTATCTGCGATGCTACTCAGGAACGTCAAGATGCGATGTTTGAATTGGTTAAGGAAGATTTGGATTTAATGGTTGTAATTGGTGGGTTCAATTCATCTAATACTACTCAGCTACAGCAAATTCCAATTGATAGAAATATTCCTTCTTATCATATTGATAGTGCTGTGCGGATTCACCCAGGAAATCGAATTGAGCATAAGCCAATAGGGAAGAATTTAGAAGTAGTAGAAAATTGGCTACCTAAAGGTAAAGTTGTTGTGGGAATTACTTCTGGCGCTTCTACACCAGACAAGGTAGTGGAAGAAGTAATTGAGAAGATTTTTGAATTAAAGGCTGTTGCGGTTGGGGTTTAAAGCTGGTTTGTAAAATAGACTAATGAGCGAAAGTTGAAATTACCCCCCTTAATCCCCCCTTGTAAAGGGGGGAAACTACTCCCTCCCCAAAGCATCGGGGAGGGTTGGGGTGGGGTAGCGAAATATTTATGCAAGAGTCTAATATGTGCGATCGCACTGTTGCCTTAGCATCAAATTACAACAGAAAAGATGCGATCGCGCTTTTTACATTAAACGTCACTTGTTGCGGAATTATTGTATAGTTATTTGTTGTTAACACAAGGATAATTTTTCATGTCAAAAGAATTAATTGAAAAAGCGGTTGCTGGCTATTTTGACAATATGGTAGCTATGAACCCCCAAGGCTGGGTAGATAATTTTGCTGAAGACGGAATTGTTTATGATCCAGTGGGTAATCCACCAAGTATGGCACATGAAACTTTTCAAGATTTTTTTGGAATGTTGTCTAGTTTCTTTAAAAATATAGAAATATCAAAAGACTCAATTTTTATTTCTGCAAATCAGGCAGCAGTTAAATGGACTATGAAAGTAGTTGCTAAAAATGATAAAAATGCCTCTGCCGAAGGTATTAGTATTTTTGAAATTAACGAAGCTGGCAAAATTCAAAAAGTTTCAGCTTACTGGGATGATGTTGCTTTAAGATCGCAATTGCAAGGCAGTAAAAATAGTTAGTATTAAATAAGTAACATCAGTAACAGTATGTCTAACCCAAATCAACGCTCTCAATGGGATTTTGGCAGGTTTTTCCAAACTTTGGCATATTTTGAAGTTATACCTTTTTTGGGTTGTATAAAACGGTTATTACAAGGTAAAGCTAAGGATAACGCCAATAGACCATTAGGAGACAAAAACGTGGGAGTGATACTGGTAGCTGGGGCGACTGGTGGTGTGGGTAAGCGAGTTGTGCGGCGACTAATTGAGCAAGGTTATCAAGTGCGATCGCTCGTTAGAGATTCTACCAAAGCGGATGTAATTTTAGGCGATCGCGTCGAACTAATTGAGGGAGACATCACCATCAAAGAAACCTTGACTCCCGCAGTTATGAAAGATATTCAAGCCGTTATCTGTTGCACAGGTGTAAAAGTCCAACCTGTAGAAGGAGATACACCAGATAGAGCTAAATATTATCAGGGTATCAAGTTTTATCTGCCTGAAGTTGTCGATAGTCCAGAAATTGTAGAATATCAAGGCATAAAAAATTTAGTTGAAACCGCAGCACCATATCTCCAACCTACCATAAAAAAGAATATCTTTGATTTCACTAATCCATCCAATGAATTAAAAGACATTTGGGGCGCTGTTGATGATGTTGTCATGGGTGGAGTTAGTGAAAGTAGCTTCAGACTTAATCAAAATACAGCTTTATTTAGTGGTAATGTTTCCACTGACAACTCTGGTGGGTTTGCTTCAGTTAGAACCAAAAACTTTAGCCCAGCTTTTAATTTAAATTGCTATGAAGGAATAGAATTGCGAGTTAAAGGAGATGGTAAGCGTTATAAATGCCTCCTGCGTACAGAATCAAAATGGGATGGTGTTGCTTATTCTTATTCCTTTGATACCGCCTACAACGCTTGGATAACTGTTCAAATTCCCTTTAATAAGTTAATTCCAGTATTTCGCGCTAAAAC
>JBARVL010000464.1:0-10172 GCA_049646245.1 Crinalium sp.
AAACTTTCTACACCAAGAATATTCTGCTCAATGAGGGTATCCGTGCTTGGATGGCTCCTGCTGACCAACCTCACGAGACTTTTGTTTTCCCTGAAGAAGTTCTTCCTCGTGGTAACGCTCTGTAAAACTCAGCTAATTGAGTACAGGTTAAATAGCTAGATTGCTAGTTTACCCCTGCCATTGGTAGGGGTATTTTTCTGCCTTTGCTTGGAAGATTGGCTAACTGCTGACCGCTATATTACAAAGGGTTTCAGCAATTTTTATTGATTAAATTATGGAAAAGCTCATAATAGCCATCCATTATTTTTTTTTGTGCTATTGTAGGTATATGTGAAAAAACTCACATCTTTGATAGACAAAAGACCGCTTAGGCAACAAGGAGGTGATGCCCATGCAAGATAGTAGTAAATGCAAGGGTCTCACGATTGGAGTTAGCCGGCTGTGCGCCGGGGCTATTCTCTAGCAGTTGGCTTTAACCTATTTATAGGTTAGTAGTTGATACTGTGAGGCTGGCTCGGAGTTTTCCCGGCAGCCTGGTTCCAATCGTAAGATCCACTAGACCGCTCCTAGTTTCAAGAATCTAATTTACGAGATGCTTGGAACTGGGGGCGGATAGCTTTTTGGGGGTTCACTCCTCACCAATCTCCAAAGACTTAATATTTGATGGGTTATAAATGAAATGCTTAAGTTTTAAACTGATTAGCGATCGCTCACAATCAGTATTGACAAAACTGCAACTAGCTGAAAGTAATAGAAGATTTACGAAAGTATATCAAAAATTGTGGTAGATTTATGCTCAAAGGATGAGGACAAACTCTACTTAAAAAGTTGTAATATTCATTGAGAAAGTAGATAAGGCGTATATACGCTAATACCAGAACGAGTTCAAGGAAGGTTTAGATAAGCTGTTAAAAATTTAACCGGAAAACTGTTTTATTATAATGAATGATCTGAATGTCTCTAAATGCACTACAACAAGGGAACTCTAAACGAGCATTCCAAATCAGCAAATAGTGCAGTAGAGAGAGTTTTACCCTAAACATAGACGGTGAAAGTTATAGGAGAGAATCATATATTGCATAGTGAAGTAACTCTTATGTTAAGATATGTTTTCCAACCAAGTAACCCATCCAATTTAGGGTATGGGGATTTAAAAACTGACAATCAAGATGTCATTTCTTTCTAATTAGGTGTGAGGAAAAGAGGAAAGATGTCTAAACTTCTGTGGAAATCTCTGTTAATTAGCCCAGCTATTTTGAGTGCCGCGCTGATGTCATCTCGTGGTGCTGTAGCAACCGAAACTCAAGTAGTTAAAGAAATTAACCAAAACCAAACAGTCGCGGTTAATGCTGAAGTTGCTACAACCAAGCAAACAATAGCATCAACAAGTGCTTCAGCACTTCAGGAGTCAACTGTTGGTAGCTTAAATACCAATCAACAAGTTGCTCTTAAAATTAGCGAACCTACTTCGGCTGCAACAACTGAAGTACCTAGCAAACTGAATGTAGAAACCTCAATAGCCCAAGCAGCCCCAGGTAACGGTGCAGCAACTAGCCCTACTGACACCAATTTGTTAAATCAAATTGAGCGTTACGGTAAAGAAGGTAGTGGTAACACTGATGCTGGGCAAGTTACCAACGTTTCTCAGTTCAGAGATGTACAGCCCTCTGACTGGGCGTATGAAGCTTTATCCAGAGTTGTGCAAACTTATGGGTGTTTGCAAGGATATCCTGATGGCACATATCGTGGTAATCGGGCGCTGTCGCGTTATGAATTTGCTGCTGGTTTGAACGCCTGTTTAAGACAAATTGAAGCTTTAATTGCCAGATCTGGTACTGGTACTGGCACTCCTAGTACTGGTGGTGTTTCTCCAGCCGACTTACAAGCATTGCAACGGCTGACTGAGGAGTTTCGCACAGAACTAGCAACTATTGGTACACGGGTAGATAACCTAGAAGGTCGTGCTGCTTTCCTAGAACAGCGTCAGTTTTCTACCACAACCAAGCTAGCTGGTGAAGTTATTCTGGCGGCGACTGATACTTTCGACGAGTATGCCAATGAAACTGTGTTCGGCGATCGCGTACGTTTAGACTTACGCACCAGCTTCACGGGTCGAGATACATTACATACCCGCTTGGCTGCTGGTAATCTTGCAGCTTTTAACTACATTAATCCTGGTACTGGTACATCAGTTCCAACTTTTGAGGGCAAACAAACCTTTAATATTGCCCCCGATAACACCAACAGCATCAAGTTAGATTGGTTAGGCTACTACTTCCCATTTGGTGGCTCAAAAGTTTACTTAACCGCTCAAGGGGGTACACATAGCGACTACGCTGCTACCAACAACCCGTACTTTGAAGATTATGACGGTGGTAATGGTGCGCTTTCCACCTTTGCTCAACGCAGTCCTATCTATCGGATTGGTGGTGGTGCTGGTGGTGCAATTACCCTGGGTCTTGGTCGAGGTGGCGGTTTATTAAGACCCACTGGGTTAACCCTTGGATATCTAGCTGAAAATGGCAACGACTCAAATGCTAACGGTTTCCTAAGAGGCAACTACGCTGCTTTAGGACAACTAAACCTCAGCGTTAGTGACAGAATTGGGTTAGCTTTGACTTATGTTCACGGCTACCATGAATTCTTAGGAGGTCAAAGCGACTACATCTTTGACATGGGCAGGACTTCTGGTCAACAAGGTATTAATCGGACACCTTTAGTAGGTACAGGTGTGGCTAATAGTCCTAATACCCTGTTCGGTAATGTACCAGGAGGAACTTCAGCAACATTTGTAACCAACTCTTACGGTTTATCAGCAGCTATCCGACCCAGTAACAATTTCTCGCTGAGTGGATTTGTGGGCAAAACTAACGCTACAGCTATTTCTGGACAGGCAGATGCAGACATCTGGTACTACGGCGCTGGTATAGCTTTACCTAATTTTGGTAAACAAGGAAACGTTTTAGGCATCTTTGCAGGTGTAGAACCTACTCTTAGAGGTCTAACAGTTAATGGTAACGGAAGAGCCATTTCTGGTGGTACGGACACAGGTTATCACATTGAAGGTTTTTACAAGTACCAACTAACTGATAATATTTCATTTACTCCGGGTGTGATCTACATCACTAATCCTGGTCAAAATGAGGCAAATGCAGATTCTATTATTGGCACTCTCAGAACGACTATGACTTTCTAGTTAGAAAGGGTATAACCTGAGTCAGTTAAATAATTTGAGATCAAAACAGTCCCCAATTAGCGGGGCTGTTTTTATTATTGGTAAAAGCTACAAACACCGAGGGAGAACCGGAGTATACTTAAGTAGATCTGGTGATTAGTATTTCCTGTGGAACTTTCTTGTAAGACAGAATACGCGCTGCTTGCCCTGTTAGAATTAGCTGGTCAGTATAATGCAGCAGAGCCACTGCAAATTAAGCAGATTGCGGCTACTCAACATATCCCCGATCGCTATCTAGAACAACTGCTAGCCACTTTAAGGCGGGGCGGTTTGGTGAAAAGTCAAAGAGGAGCAAAGGGAGGTTATCTGCTAGGGCGGGAACCTTGGAAAATTACGCTTCTAGATTTAGTCAACTGCTTAGAAGGCTCAGATGCCAAATCTACTAATGAAACTATTCATAAAAGTGTAGAAAGTGCAGTAATTGAGGAAATTTGGAAAGAAGTAAATGAAACTGCTTATCAGGTCTTACACAGTTATACTTTGCAAGATTTGTGTGAAAAGCGAGATGCAAGGCGACAACTAGACATAATGTATTACATCTGAATCGACAACAACTAATAATTACTGAAAGTTATGCGAATTGCCCAAAATATTACGGAACTCGTTGGTCGCACGCCTTTAGTTCAGTTAAACCGCATTCCCCAATCTGAAGGCTGTTTAGCGCGGATTGTGGTGAAATTAGAGGGAATGAACCCAGCATCCTCTGTTAAAGACCGCATCGGTGTGAGCATGATTAATGCGGCTGAACAAGAAGGGTTAATTACTCCTTATAAAACCGTGCTAGTGGAACCCACATCTGGAAACACTGGCATTGCTTTGGCAATGGCGGCGGCGGCGAAAGGCTACCGACTAATTTTAACTATGCCAGAAACTATGAGCATGGAACGTCGGGCGATGTTACGAGCTTATGGTGCTGAACTCGAACTAACTCCAGGCATTGAAGGAATGAGTGGCTGTATTCGTAAGGCTCAGGAGATTGTTGATAAAACACCTCATGCTTATATGTTACAGCAATTTCGCAACCCTGCTAACCCCCAAGTTCATCGGGAGACAACAGCAGAGGAAATTTGGGAGGATACTGAAGGTCAAATAGATTTTCTCGTTGCTGGAGTAGGTACTGGCGGTACGATTACTGGTGTGGCAGAAGTAATTAAGTCACGTAAACCAGATTTTAAAGCGATCGCTGTCGAACCTGCAAATAGCCCTGTGCTATCTGGCGGTAGTCCCGGCGCACACAAAATTCAGGGTATTGGTGCTGGTTTTATTCCCCAAGTCCTGAAAGTCAATTTAATTGACGAAGTGATTAGCGTTACTGATGAAGACTCTATCGCTTACGGACGGCGGCTTGCTCGTGAAGAAGGAATACTTTCTGGTATTTCTTCTGGTGCTGCGCTGTACGCGGCTATTCAAGTAGCTAAACGTCCTGAAAATGAGGGTCGCTTAATTGTGATGATTCAGCCTAGCTTTGGAGAACGTTATCTCAGTACTCCACTTTTCCAAGACGCAGAACAACGAGTAGCTGTTTTAGGATAGTTATTTATATATAGTGATGTTCTCTCCCGTTATACCCGTAAGGTTAACGGGCGACCCCTACCGACATTAAGTTGGAATGAAAGCTTCCAATTACTACGAAACACTAGAAGTCAGCACTACAGCCACGCCGGAGGAAATTAAACAATCCTATCGGCGTTTGGTCAAGCTGTTTCACCCAGACAGCAAAAGTGAAACAGCCGACCATGAACAAATAGTTAGAATTAACGTTGCTTATGAAGTTTTGGGCGACCCGCAGCGTCGTAGGTCTTACGATCAACAATTAAACCAGACTTTCCAGGGAAAACGGCAACAGCGAACCGCTAACGCCGAAAATAACTATCGCCACCATCGCAAAAGAGGACAAGATGCGGATGAGCAACTACAGCTTTGGATTAAGCAAGTTTATCTGCCAGTTAATCGTTGGGTATGTCGCATTCTCACTCCTTTAAGGGAACAGTTGGATGCTTTATCTGCTGATCCATTTGATGATGAATTAATGGCAGAATTTCAAGATTATTTAACAGATTGTCGTGATTACCTCAACCAAGCTCAAGTAGCTTTCCGTTCTTTCCCTAATCCTGCTACACTGGCTGGTGTTGCTGCTCACCTTTACTATTGCCTCAACCAGTTAGGTGATGGAATTGAAGAATTAAATTTCTTTACTCTCAATTACGACGACCACTACCTGCACACAGGGCAAGAATTGTTTAGAATCGCTGCTGGCTTGCGCCTTGAAGCTCAATACGCGATGAAAACTGTTGCTTAGGCGTAGATAATCCATTCATAATCAACGTTTATGGGCATTTTCCTCTTAACTTAATTTTTATAGGACTTACGCATAAATCATTCTTGAGGTAAGGATGGGTTTATGTAGATAAATGGTTTGTCATGATAAATTTGTGGTGCAGCCCGCCCGAACATCGCCTAATTCTACTGTTGTCTTGAGTAAGTCCTGTTTTAATCCCAATATATGTGGAAATCACCACGAAAATTAGTTTATTATCAGAAATATATTAAATTATGTAAATTTTTATGAAATGTATTATTAATCGTCGCGCTCAGTTCTCAGCCAGCCATCGCTACTGGTTGCCAGAGTTAAGTGAAGCGGAGAATATGCAGCGATTTGGGCTTTGTACTCAAACGCACGGACATGGACATAATTATGTACTGTACATTTCACTGGAAGGTGAGATTGATCAGTATGGAATGGTGCAAAATTTATCTGATGTTAAACAGGTAATTAAACAACAAGTAACCAGCCAGCTTGACTATTCTTTTCTGAATGAAGTTTGGTCAGAATTTCAAGAAACCCTACCAACTACAGAAAATATCGCTAGAGTAATTTGGCAACGGCTAACACCGCATTTGCCGCTAGTTAAGATTCAGCTATTTGAACACCCCGAACTTTGGGCTGACTATTTAGGAAATAACATGGAAGCATATCTCAGCATAGGTACTCATTTTAGCGCGGCTCATAGATTGGCGCTGCCTACTCTCAGTTACGAAGAAAATTGCCAAATTTACGGTAAATGCGCTCGTCCCAATGGTCATGGACATAATTACCATTTGGAAGTAACTGTTAAAGGTGAGGTTGATTCACGCACGGGCATGATTGTGGATTTAGTAGCTTTGCAAAAGGTGGTAGAAGATCATGTAGTTGAACCTTTTGATCATACTTTTCTAAATAAGGATATTCCCTACTTTGCAGAGGTAGTTCCTACGGCTGAAAATATTGCTATTCATATCGGTCAACTTTTAGAGCAGCCAGTCCGCGAATTAGGTGCAGAATTATATAAGGTTAAATTAATCGAAAGTCCAAATAATTCTTGCGAAGTTTTTTGCGGTAAATCTACACTCAATTCGGTAGCTAACCAATCTAGTGAGCAAGTTTTGCTTTCTGTTTAGTTTTGATTTAAGTAGGTCAACAGAATTGTAAAACCCCACCCCCTGACCCCTCCCCGTCAACAGGGAGGGGGGAACTGAGTTTTTATCTCAAATGTCGGTCTTTCATCGATCCGCTAATACGAAGCGGATGGATGAAAGACCGACAACCAAATGAATTGAGCGATAGCGAATCCTTTTTTGTGCTGCCTATGCTAGTATAAAAACGGTGATAAATCGATAACTATGATAGTCGACGAGTTTAAAGTAAAGGGAAAGCTTTACCAATACCAAGCAATAGAGGAAGCTATTCGCACTTCCCAATTCATCCGTAATAAATGCCTTAGATATTGGATGGATAACAAAGGCGTGGATAAATACGCTTTGAATAAATACACCGCAGTATTGGAAGAGAGAATTTCCTTTTGCTGATAAACTCAACTCGACAGCTAGACAGTCATCAGCAGAACGTTGTTGGTCTGGAATCGCTAGATTTTTTGAGAATTGTAAAAAGAGTATCAAAGGCAAAAAAGGCTTTCCCAGATTCAAGAAAAATCAGCGTTCTGTTGAATACAAAAAATCAGGATGGAAGCTTAGTAATGATAGAACTAAAGTAACCTTTACCGACAAAAACAAAATTGGCACTTTAAAGCTAATTGGAACCTACGACTTGCATTTTTACCAAATTGAGCAAATTCAACGGGTAAGGTTAGTTAAAAGAGCAGATGGTTACTATTGTCAGTTTTGCCTCCAGGTAGATGTTAAGGAAACATTAGAGCCTACGGGCAAAACCCTGGGTCTGGATGTAGGATTAGCCAGTTTCTATACTGATAGCAACGGTGAAAAAGTTAATAATCCGAGACATCTCAGGAAGTCGGCTCATAAGCTAAAAAGATTACAGCGTCGAGTTTCTCGCAAAGTTAAAGGTTCAAATAACAGAAAAAAAGCCATTAACCGTTTAGGTAGAAAGCATCTGCAAGTCTATCGTCAGCGTAAAGACTTTGCCGTGAAGTTAGCAAGGTGCGTGGTGATGTCTAATGATATCGTGGCGTATGAGGACTTAAAGGTGCGGAATATGGTTAAAAACCGTCACTTAGCTAAGTCAATTAGTGATGCTGCTTGGTCACAATTTAGAGAATGGTTACAGTATTTTGCCCTCAAGTTTGGCAGAGTAACTGTACCAGTTCCACCGGATTACACTTCTCAAAACTGCTCTAACTGTGGCGAAACTGTTAAGAAATCCCTATCTATCCGTACTCATATTTGTAAATGCGGAACGACTTTAGACAGGGACGAAAATGCAGCACGTAACATTTTGATCAAGGCATTGCAAATACTTGGCTACATATCAAATACGCTAGGGCAGACCGTAAGTAACGGTGCGATTCGTTTCTTAAAAATGAGTAGTAATACTCAAGGATAAGAGCTTTAGTAGAGTAACCCGTCAGGGTAGAGTTCGCACTTTAATCCTCTACTAATGACAACTTGATATCCACAGGACTTACGCAGATACACTAAATACAGGGGCAACCACAGGGGGATTGCCCCTACAGATGGTGTTTATTTTCATAATTTGCGTAAGTCCTGATCCATCTAGGTGAGGATATCTAGCCGAGCAAACTCGCGAATACAGCTAGAGATTAGGAGGAAATTATGAGGGGAATTACACCAATCATTATAACTCTAGTCACAAAACACCAAGTCCTAGCGCCCTGGTGCGGGGTTGAAAGCACACAAACAACCTAGAAATAGGTTGCCCCTACAGGAGAGACTGACTATCTCACCCTGTAAAGCGGGGGTGAAAGCGGTTCAGATGACAATAGCTAAAAACATCTCCCGCAAGCACAAGTTCAATGGGTAGAGTAAACGAAGTGTCGTTGAGCCATCGTAATTCGGTAGTAGGGTATACAAGCTGACAGACTCAAATCTGAACCCTGCGTCAATAATGACAAAGGTAAAAGGCTAACAGGTTCCGTTAACCGAGTTAGCGCACCCCTTATAACCTCGGTGGAGAGACACGCCCTAAAGAACTTTACCAATGGATACCAGGAACGAAGTAACCCTCTGGTACGCTCCTTGCTAGGTCGATTAGTAAGGTAAGCAGTCAAGCTAGAAGCTACAAGATGGGTGGGATGGTTCAAGAAGCAAAAGCCAAACCTGAATTAACAGGTAATGCCTTAAAAGGGATGGCGTACCTGAAAAGACGAGGCTAACTCACACATTCATTCCTGAGTGGAGTGAGGATGGTAAAGCTGGATTCGACTTTCTCGGTCATCATATTCAGCAGTACCCGACTGGTAAATACCGAAGCGACAGGAATAGCCGAGGTAGGATATTAGGTTTTGATACACTCATCACCCCATCAAAGAAGGCGAGTAAGGTTCACCAAGAGGAAATTGGAAGGCTCATCAAAAAACATAGGTTAACGCCACAATCGGCATTAATCAAAGACCTCAACCCTGTTATAAGGGGATGGACTTCATACTATAAAAACTCTGACGCTTCCGGCATCGGAGAATTATCACGACAAGATTACCTCACATACCTGAAACTTCGACGATGGGCAAAACGCCGTTGCGGAAACATCAATGACGGACATAAACGTTACTGGACAACCGTAGGCAATAATAACTGGGTATTCGCAACCAGGGAGGGAGAAGCGAACCCCCTCCGGTTACTTACACATTCAGAATTCGGCAGCAGTAGCCGTGAGTATACAAAAGTTAAAGGCGATAAAAGCCCTTTCGATGGCGACCTAGTTTATTGGAGTTCAAGACTTGGGACACACCCTGAATTGTCGAGTCGAAAGGCATTGTTGTTAAAGCAGCAAAAGGGTAAATGTACCAAGTGCGGATTAAGTTTTCAGAATTGGGATGTATTAGAAGTAGACCATATCATATCCAAAGCCCTTGGCGGTAGGGATGAATGGAAGAATATACAACTATTACATCGGCATTGTCACGACGAAAAGACCGCTATTGACCTGATAGAAATACGGAAGAAACAACACTCGAAAAATCTTAAACAATTAACCCAACAATGGGAGAAATATGAATGGGAGTGGGTCAACGATGTTCCGGTTATATTAGGGCAATTCATGTCAAACAGGAAGTCCCTCTGACAACGGGAGACACATTGAGTAGCCGTGTGCGGTGAAAGTCGCTCTTCTCGGTTTCGGATGGGAGGGAGAGGTTAGTAATAACTTCTCTCGACCCTAACCTTGTGGAGAGACGATCCTCTACTTAAATCTGGAAACAGCATCTAAGCAAGATCGCTCGGTGAAGCAAGAATCTCCCGTCACAGCGCAAGCTTGACGGGAGAGTGTCAAATGTTTAGAGCTACTTATAGATGGCAACCAACCGTCAGATAATATTGTGTGAAATATGTGCAACTAGCTTGACACTCTCAGGGCTAAAGCCGCTGAGATTCTTGGTTCAACGAGTCCACTTAACTTAAACTCCTTGCGGTATTTAAGCCAGAGGTGGTTCTCTCCCCAAGCGTTAACTTCCCCTCTGCCCGAAGG
>JBARVL010000465.1:0-7343 GCA_049646245.1 Crinalium sp.
CTAATTAAATCAGCAATACTGATAATTCTTAAATTGTGAGCTTGAGCATAGTCGATTAACTGTGGCAATCGAGCCATTGAGCCATCGGAATTTTGAATTTCACAGATTACCCCAGCCGGATACAGCCCTGATAATATTGCCAAATCTACTGCGGCTTCTGTATGCCCTGCCCGTTTTAATACACCGCCCTCTCTAGCACGAATGGGGAAGATATGACCAGGACGACGTAAATCGTGGGGGTGAGTCGCTGGATTGATGGATACTTGGATAGTACGGGCGCGGTCTTCTGCTGAAATGCCTGTAGTAATTCCCAGGTTAGGCGAGGCATCAATACTAACTGTGAATGCCGTTTGGTTGCTATCAGTATTATTGCTTACCATTAATGGCAGGTCGAGTTCATCTAAGCGATCGCCACTCATTGCCAAACAAATTAGCCCACGCGCATAGACAGCCATGAAATTAATCAAGTCAGGCGTAGCAAATTGCGCGGCACAAATCAAGTCACCTTCATTTTCGCGGTTCTCATCATCGACCACGACGACCATCCGACCAGCTTTGAAGTCTGCTAGAGCAGCGTCAATCGAGTCAAATTTAAAAGTTGATGTTACGACGTTCGTAGGCTTTACCACAGATTAGTTCTAAATTGCTATTTAAGTTTCTTTAAGCTTGTTTCACTTAAATTTTAGCCTGTTAATATAGCAAGGTCTGCTGGAAACTCATTACTTAATCCTGGTAATGGTTCCTTATATACATCTTGCCCACATCTCAGATGCTATTTACTACTTAGTTGCATTTTTGATATTAAAATGCAGCAAAAGTTCAAATTTATATTGAAACCTATTAGGAAGTAAGGAACATGGGATTAGAACGCTTGCGGGTGGGAATTATTGGTGCTTCTGGGTATGGTGGCGTACAACTGGTGCGACTCTTGAAAGACCACCCCCAAATAGAAGTAGTTTATTTAGGGGGCGAAAGTAGTGCTGGCAAACTTTTTTCAGATATTTACCCCCATCTAGCTCATTGCATTGATTTAAAAATAGAACCAATTGACTTAGACATAATTGCTGAACGTTGTCAAGTGGTATTTTTATCTTTGCCTAATGGTTTAGCTTGTCAGATGACACCAAAACTGTTAGAGAAGGGATGTAAAGTTTTGGATTTATCTGCTGACTATCGGTTTAGTAATTTAGAAACCTACAGCAGTTGGTATGGAGTTGAACGCAATGATCGGCAAGTAGCAGCAACAGCAGTTTATGGATTACCAGAATTGTATCGCGATCGCATTGCTAATGCTGAGTTAGTAGGTTGCGCTGGATGTTACCCTACCGCCAGCCTTTTAGCACTCTCGCCCCTACTTAAGCAAGGGTTAATTCAACCGGAAAGCGCAATTATTGATGCCAAATCAGGTACATCTGGTGGTGGACGACAAGCTAAAACCAATCTTTTATTAGCAGAAGCGGATAATTCCTTAGCTGCTTATGGTGTTGCACACCATCGACATACGCCAGAAATTGAACAAATCTGTAGTGAGTTAGCAGGGCATGAAGTGATGATTCAGTTTACTCCCCATTTAATTCCAATGGCGCGGGGTATTTTAGCAACTGTCTATGCTACACTACGCGATCCTGGATTAGTGAGAGATGATTTAATTACGATTTATAAAGCTTTCTACCGCTCTTCTCCTTGCGTCAAAATTTTACCCAGTGGTACTTATCCTCAAACTAAGTGGGCTGCTGGTACAAATTTGTGTTATATCGGCATCGAAGTTGATCGCCGCACTGACCGGATAATTGTCATGTCAGCAATTGACAACTTAATCAAAGGTCAGGCGGGTCAAGCTGTCCAGTGTCTTAATTTAATGATGGGTTGGGAAGAAACTTTAGGTTTACCACAATTGGCGTTTTATCCGTAGCGAAAGCAGTGAACAGTTACCAGTTACCAGTTACCAGTTATTCAGTGATTAGCTCTGAATATCGTTATTTATGTTACTGTTGACTGTTTACTGTTCACTGTTTACCGTTATCTAGCTCCTAAACCAACGGTAGCAGCATAGATAGCGCGATCGCCTAATTCGTCTTCTATTCGCAACAAGCGGTTGTATTTGGCAACACGCTCACTGCGACAGAGAGAACCTGTTTTAATTTGACCAGCACGAGTAGCGACAGCTAAATCTGCGATCGTAGTATCTTCAGTTTCCCCGGAACGGTGGCTAATAATTGAGCGATAACCGTTGCGGGTTCCCATATCAATTGTTTCCAAAGTTTCAGTCAAAGAACCAATTTGATTGAGCTTAATTAAAATCGCATTAGCCGCCGCTTGTTCAATACCTTTACGCAAGCGGATAGGGTTGGTAACAAACAAATCATCACCAACTAACTGCACACTGTCACCAATTTTTTGAGTAAGTAATTGCCAGTTTTCCCAGTCATCTTCGTGTAAACCATCTTCAATTGAGACAATTGGGTACTGACTTGTCAAAAGGGCGAGATAATCAACAAACTCAGCAGGTGAGTGTGATGAACCATCGTAGACATATTGACCATCCTTGTAAAACTCACTAGCAGCAACATCTAAAGCCAGTGCAACTTCTTCCCCTGGTTTATAGCCAGCTTTTTCAATTGCAGCCAGCAACAATTCCAAAGCAGCTTGATTTGACTTTAAATTAGGGGCAAAACCGCCTTCATCGCCCACACCAGTCAACAAACCTTGAGCATCTAATACCTTGCTAAGTGAAGCAAATATCTCAGCACCCCAGCGTAACGCTTCCTTGAAAGAAGAAGCCCCCACAGGGACAATCATAAACTCCTGAAAATCCACATTGTTAGATGCGTGTGCGCCACCGTTAATCACATTCATCAACGGTACTGGTAGCAAATTAGCCAAAGGGCCGCCTAAATAGCGGTACAGAGGCAAGCGCAGGGCATCAGCAGCAGCTTTTGCAGTTGCTAGGGAAACTGCCAAAATCGCATTCGCTCCCAGATTAGATTTATTCTCAGAACCATCAAGCTGAATCATTAAGTGATCAACTCCAGCTTGGTTGAGTGCATCTACCTCTAGTAACTCAGGGGCAATTGTCTCCTCAATGTTCTGCACAGCCGTAAGGACACCTTTACCACCGTAGCGGCTATCATCTCCATCCCGCAGTTCATGTGCTTCAAAAGTGCCTGTAGAAGCACCACTGGGAACTTGGGCAACTCCTACCGCACCATTAGCGAGATAAACCTCAGCTTCTACAGTAGGGCGACCCCGTGAATCGAGGATTTCCCGTGCGCGAATCGTATCAATGGCAGTCTCTATCATGGTCATAATTCTCCATATTTACTCTTGATTGTGGTTAGTCAGCCGTCAGCTTTTTTGAGGGTTATTTGGTTAGGGAAGAAACAAGAGAAATTAACCCTAAGCAAAACCAAACACCTAAAAGCTGATAGCTGATAGCTAACAACTAATCAAACTCCGATTGTTAGAATACGTCTTAAACAGACATCAAGCGTCATCGTAAGCAGGAATTGGGGATTAAAGAAGATGCGAATGCTACATACTATGCTGCGAGTCGGCAACTTGGAACACTCTCTCAAGTTTTATTGCGACGTTCTGGGTATGAAGCTGCTTCGCCAAAAGGAATATCCAGACGGTAAATTTACCCTGGCTTTTGTGGGCTATGGTGATGAGGCTAACAACACTGTTTTGGAACTAACTTATAACTGGGGTGTAGAGCAGTATAACCTGGGAGATGCCTATGGGCATATTGCTCTTGGCGTTGATGATATTTATGCTACCTGTGAAGAAATTAAGGCGCGTGGTGGTAAGGTGACACGAGAACCAGGGCCAATGAAACACGGGACAACGGTAATTGCCTTTGTAGAAGACCCAAATGGTTACAAAGTTGAGTTAATTCAGCAAAAAACTCAAGGTGCAGATCATCATCAGGAAGAAGCAACACCAGCAATGGCAACATCTAGACGGCTGCCGAATGATTAATTAGATTGTTGTTGTATTCTGCTGACACAGCAGGTGCATAAAATTAAATAAAACCCCACCCCCCCAGCCCCCTCCCCGCAAACAGGGAGGGGGAGATTAAAATAGGTTGAGTTACTAAAAATTTAAATTTATTAGACTTATTGCACCCATTAAATAAAATCTTGGTTTACATCTGCGTTATCTGCGTCCATCTGCTCACATCTGCGATTAAAAAACACCAATTTGTGATTTTTGCAATAGAGACGCTTTTAAGTTTTACTGACGAACTGAAAATGTCTCTCCTCCCTCCTCCCTCCTCTCTCTATGACTATTGGCTACTTTTAGCAAGACTGGTTACTGCTGCGGTTAATTCATCTGGATCTATTGGCTTGGCTAGATGCTTCTGAAAACCTGCTGAGAGAGCTTTCTCGGCATCAATTTCACTAGCATAGGCGGTTAAGGCGATCGCCGGAATTCCTCCTTGTGGCAACATCGCTCTAATTTGACGGATCAACATATATCCATCAACGTCAGGCATTCCAATATCACTTAATATTAAATTTGGCTTTGTCTGTACGATCGCTTCTAATGCTTCTCTTGCCGATCCTACCGCCGTCACTACTGCCCCAGACTGTTCCAGCACAAAAGAGATAAATTCCCGCGAATCAGCTTCATCATCTACAACTAAAATCTTTATACCACTGAGATCTAATGCCGGATTAGGCTGTTCGGAACTCTCATCTGTCTGCGGATTGATTTTAATTAACGGCAGTCTCACAGTAAATGTTGCGCCTTGCCCTTCTCCTAAACTTTCTGCCCAAACACTGCCACCATGAAGTTCTACTAAGTGACGGACAATTGCTAATCCTAGTCCTAGTCCCCCAAATGTCCTGGTAGTAGTGCTATTTTCTTGACGGAAATAATCAAATACATGGGGCAGAAAATCTCGACTAATTCCCTTACCTGTGTCAATAACTTGAATTTGTGCTTGAGATTCAACGCAATCCAACTTTATTTCTACTCGCCCACCAACAGGTGTAAACTTAACCGCGTTGGTAACTAAATTCCACACAATTTGCTGCAAACGGTTAGAGTCACCTGCAACTAGCACTATAGAGGGGTTAAATATAGTTTGAATATTAATTGATTTAGCTTCTGCCGCCAAGCGTACGGTTTCAATCGCAGATTCAATAGTTGCTGCTAGATTAATTGGAGAAGCATTCAGACTAAGTTTACCTCGGAGAATCCGCGAAACATCGAGCAAATCTTCAATTAGTTGCGCTTGTAACTGAGCATTGCGATCGATAATTTCTAAGGCACGTTCGGCAGTTTTTTGATCAAATTTACGCGATCGCAACAGTTTTGTCCAACCTAAAATTGGGTTAAGTGGCGATCGCAATTCATGGGAAAGCACTGCCAGAAACTCATCCTTAATCCGATTTGCTGTTTCTGCTTGGGCGCGTGCCTGTTGTTCCCGCTCTAATAACTGGTTGCGTTCATCTTCTGCTAGTTTGCGATCGGTAAAGTCGCGCATAATTTTAGCGCATCCCTTAAGATTTCCTTGACGATCTCGTAGAGGTGTGACAATCCCACTCCCCCAAAAACGAGAACCATCTTTACGCACGTGCCAGCGTTCATTCTCTGCTCTCCCTTCCTTAATTGCCTTTTCCAATTCCTTGAAATCTTCGTGGTTTTGGATTGCTTCAGGTGTAAAGATGATTGAGGCAGATTGACCCAAAATTTCCGCTTCCTGATAACCTAAAATCCTCTCTGCTCCTGAACTCCAACGGATCACATGGTTTTCGGTGTCTAGGAAGAAAATGGCGTAATCTTTGACATTTTCCAACAACAGTTGGAACCGCTCTTCGCTAGTTCGTACAGCCTCCTCTACTTGCTTACGCTCGGAGATATCGCGGAAATAAAGGCTCAGACCGTCTGGGGAGGGATAAGCATGAATTTCCAGCCACATATCTAGTGGCTCATATAACACCTCAAAATGGACAGCTACTTGTTCAGCAACGGCACGGCGATATTCTTGCTCAATAATAGTACCTACAGACCAAGGCCACACTTCCCAGTGAGTTTTGCCAATGAATTCCTCTGGTTTTTTTCCATTTATCCTTGCCGTCTCTTGATTGACGTAGGTGATCCGCCAATCGTGATCCATTGCTATAAAGGCATCACCAATACTTTCTAGAATATTGACAACGGCACGATTTGCTTTTTGGCGATCGCTTTGGGCTTGTTTGCGCTTTGTAATATCCCGAAAATGAATAGAAAGACCTATTTCACAAGGATAGGCGTGAATTTCAAACCATTTATTTAATGGGCGATAAAACTGTTCAATCGCAACAGTGACTTCAGACTCCATCGCTCGATGAAGTTCTGATTCTAAAGCACTGCCCACCGCCTCTGGAAACACCTCTTGCCAAACCTGCTTACCGATTAGCTCTTGAAAACTTTTTTGTAAAACTCGCGCCGTTGCTTGACTGACGTAGTTGAAGCGCCAATCGCGATCGACAGCCACAAATCCATCAGTAATACTTTCTAGAATGTCGGTAACTCGTTGCTGTGCTTTTTCTGCTGCGTCGCGGGCGTTTGCTAATTCTAAATTAGCTGCTTGCAGTTGTCTATTAACTTCCTGTAACTTTTGCGATCGCACATAGATTTCTGCTTCCATCTGCTGGGTACGTTCTTGCAGGGAAACAGCGAGTTCGTGTTCCTTAGCTTCCTGTTGCTTGAGGCGAATTAACTCTGTTACATCCTCAACATGATTAATAATATAGATAACCTTTCCATCTGTTCCTAATATGGGGGAGTTAACGATACTCCAATATCTTTCCTCAAAGCCACCACTCTCTAATTGAGGACTTGGAATATCGTATTTCTGTACTGCGATCGTATGTTTTACTTGATTTTGCAGCACACTTTCGAGAGACGTTCGCAAGTTAACTATTCCGGTAGCTGTCGGATCATCAGGATTACTAGGAAAGACATCAAATATCCCCCTCCCCAAAATCTCTTCCCGTTTAGTCATTGTTGCTTGCAAGAAGGCATCGCTGACCGCAACAATTGTAAAATCCGGTATTAATACTAGATATAATCCTGGCGCTGACTCAAATAAAACTTGAAAATCTGGTTTGGGATTTTGGGAGTAGGTCATAGTTGATTTGAAATTAATCCTGCTTGCTCTGCTGTTTCAGTAATATCTGCGGTTAAAATTTATTAAAATTACTTTTCCGATCAGCTTTAAGTACAAACTTAATTAATATTGCTTCAAATTAACAATTGTAATCTGGAATATTCCTTTAATATGACGTTAGCTACTAAACCATCAACACATCCAGCTTGGGCAAATGCGATCGCCCAACCCGCACTTGAATTTG
>JBARVL010000466.1:0-21436 GCA_049646245.1 Crinalium sp.
CACTGGTAACTGGTCACTGTGGTTGGTAACTCTCTACCACTCGTCCTGCGCGACGTAGCTGCTGGTAATATGATCGACTAACTTGATCTCCATGTTCCGATAGTTGGTCAATTCCAATGCCATTGCGCCCAATTTCTTTACCAGAACTATGAATATAATGATTTTCTCCTAAATAAAGTGCTACGTGCGTAGTTTTTTGGGGTGTGCCAAAAAATATTAAATCTCCTGGTTGTAATTGTTCTAAACTAATAGGTTGAGTAAAAGCTTCCTGCTGATAAGAATCACGCGGCAACCAAATACCCACTGAAGCGAAAGCCGCTTGCATTAATCCTGAACAATCATAATTTGGTGCAACTGTACCCCCCCAAAGGTAATAGTTAGACTGTTGCATGGCGTTGTGAGTAAAAGCTATGATCTGGGGAATGCGTAATTGAATGTCTGCTGCGGAAACTGCGATCGCACTATAACCCGTTTTTGCGGGTTCTAAGTGCTGCAAATCCTTACTTAATAACCAAGCTGAATAACCATCCTCACATAAACGCACTTCTACAGCGTTTTTTTGTGCTGTTGTAGATAAAATCTGTAAATGACGACCCGCAGCAACTTGAGTTGCCAAACTGGTACAGCTAGGTGAATCATAAAGATTGAGATTAATTACGCTCTGGTATTCACCAGTTACCGATTCTGCTAATTGCTCAAAAACAACCATTTTTTAAATAATTAAGTGTGAAGGCTAACAAATAAAGGGCTTTCCAATTCAAGGATAATTCACAGCCTTGATCCTTTAAGCTGATAGCTGATACGCGACAAGCTGATAGCTCACTATGACATTTTTCCGAAAAGACGAACAACTCGAAACACTAGGCAATCAAATTCTGGAAACCACTTGGGCAGAGTTTCCAGGGTTAGCCCGTAATCAAATTGCACTTACTTGGATAGTTTACGATCCTCCAGTCCCAGTTAATACTGGTGGTGCGTTAAGTGCAGATGAATTTTGGAAGTATCAAGTTAGAGGTTTTAGTTATCGTGGTGTAGAACGAATTTATCCAGCAAGTATTGTTAAACTCTTCTACTTGGTAGCAATTCAGGAATGGTTGGACAAAGGCATGATCCAAGCTACTTCCTCTGAGTTAAATAGAGCCATCAAAGATATGATGGTTGATTCCAGCAACGATGCTACCAGTTTAGTTGTCGATGTGTTAACGGGGACAACTAGCGGACCTGAAATTCCACCAGAACCCTTTGAGACATGGAAGCTACAGCGCAATATTGTTAACCGCTATTTTCAATCTCTTGGTTGGTCTGAATTAGAAAGCATCAACGTCAATCAAAAAACTTGGTGTGATGGTTCTTATGGTCGAGAGCGAGTATTTTTAGGAGAGTTGATGGAAAATCGCAATATGCTGACAACGAATGCTACTGCTAGGTTACTGCATAGTATTGTAGGGGGAGTTGCAGTCAGTAGTCAGCGATCGCACTTGATGATGAATTTAATCAAACGCAGTCTCAATCCAGAAGATTTAAACAGCGATGACGATGAAAATCAAGTTACTGGTTTTTTAGGTGGTGGACTTCCAGCAGAAAGCCAACTTTGGTCTAAAGCAGGTTGGACAACTCAAGTGCGTCATGATGCTGCTTATATCGAAATACCACAACGGCAACCTTATATCTTAGTTGTCTTCACTGAAGGAAAAGCTCATAGCCGCAATCAAGCCATCTTACCCTTTATTTCTCACCAAGTTGCAGTGGGAATGGCATCTTTGAGCCAAGCTAGCTGATACCCTCATCCCAGTTACAGATTTTCGTAAATACTCTGTTTCTTCCCAATTAGGGAGGATTATCTTGTCAACTTCTCATAATCTAGAAAAAGAGATTTTAATTTCCTAAAGGAATTTAGGAAAAACTAAGCTATAACAGCTATAGTAACTGGATTTTGAAGTCTTTTAAGCCATTTTAGAGGAGTGACGGTGAATAATATGCTTTTTAAGCACTTTTCTTTAATTGTAAGTGTAGCAGCACTAGCTTTAGTAACTAACGCAATGTCTGCTACTGCTGAAACAACAAACACTGGTGATCCTGCGAATATCGCATCATCTGTTCAGGAACAAGCAAGTGCGATCGCCCCCACCACACCTGAAGTAGTATCATCTGTTGGTAATGTTGACCTAACTGCTGAGTCCACAAATACCCAACCTCAAGCAGAAGAAACTAGATTGAGTAATGTTGAACCAACACAAGCAACATTTGCAAATTCTCAGCAAATCAACCTTGCACATCACCATGAAAGTGATCGAGTTCTGCAAGCACAAGCTCAAACAACAGATGTATCATTGACCGCTAAACCTACCCCTGGCACACTGGACACAACTGCTGCTGCTCTACAAGGCAAAGCAACTAACTCACCAGTACAAAATATCACTTCAGAGCCAGCTTCTCAAGAAACTAAAATCGCTCAAACAGATATCGATCTTGGTCGCACCACTCGTGGTGGCTCCAGCTATGTAGGCGTTGCTGGGAACCTGGGTCTTGGTGGCGAGACTGCTATAGGTAGCACAAATTTTGCAGTCATGGGCAAAATTGGACTCACCCCAACTCTTGCCGTGCGACCTTCCGCTATCTTCGGTGGCAGTACTGCAATTTTAATACCAGTAACGGTTGATTTTCCCTTACAGCGAGGAAATGATCCCCTTGAGCCTGCTCGTTTTTCTCCTTATGCTGGTGGAGGTGTTTCGCTCAACACAGGTGACGATACAGGTTTAGGTTTGATCGCTACGGGTGGTGTAGATGTCCCACTATCAGCACAATACACAGCAACGGCTGGTGTGAACGTCAGCTTTAAAGAGAAAACTGACTTCGGTTTACTACTCGGTGTAGGTTACAACTTCTCAGGTTTTTAAACAGTTTGGAGTTTTGAGTCTTTAACCTTGACTCAAAACTACATATCCCTCTTCTGTCACTTTCCGAAAAGTCTTACAATTTCTAAATTCTGTATAAGCTTTTCTATTGTTGATTAATTAAACAATATGCCTGACATTGTTGATATCGCGGTTGGTGCTGGTTCTTTTAATACGTTAGTTGCTGCTGTGCAAGCTGCTGGTTTAGTAGATACCCTAAAAAGTCCTGGACCTTTTACTGTTTTTGCGCCAAATGATGAAGCTTTTGCCAAGCTACCACCAGGAACTATCACAACTTTATTGCAGAATATTCCTCAACTGACAAGGATTTTAACTTATCATGTAGTTCCTGGTAAGTTAAAGCAAGAAGATTTGGCAAAGGTTGATTCTGTAATATCAGTTGAAGGTTCACCAATCAGGATAGATTGTTCTGATGGGTTTGAAGTCAAAAATGCCACTGTTTTAGCGGCGGATATAGACGCAGATAACGGTGTTATTCACGTTATAGATACGGTAATTTTGATGGGTTAAATTTATTATCAAAGCCCCCCTTCTTAAGGGGGGGTTGGGGGGATCTTAAACCTCAGCTATCAAGAAAAACTTCTCTATTTGCTGACATACACCTTCTAAATTGTTCAAAACATCATCATTTGTAAATCTTATTACTTTCAGACCATAGCCTTCTAAAACTTTGGTTCTAGCTTCATCATATTCTTTAGCTTCAGTTGTGAAATGACTATCTCCATCAATCTCAATTACTAACTTTAAGGCTGCACAGTAAAAATCTACGATAAAATTATCAATGGGTCGTTGTTTTAGAAATTTAAATTCAAGGTTCTTTAAGTATTCATTCCACAATTTTTTCTCTGCGGTGGTCAGATTTTTTCTTAGTTGCTTCGCCCTTTCCACGAGTAGTGGATTATATGGTAAATGAAAGTTTGTTTTAAGTAAGCTTTTTTCTTTAGTCATTTGTGTAATGGCATAAAGATCCCCCTAAATCCCCCTTGAGAAGGGGGACTTTGATGAGATTTTAGCATCTTGTGCAATGGCATAAACGATCCCCCTAAATCCCCCTTAAGAAGGGGGACTTTGAGGGAATTCTCTTCCCTTAACAAGGGAGACTTTGATGTTTGATGAAATTCTCCCCCCTTATTAAGGGGGGCAGGGGGGATCTCCTATCTATAATCTTGGTTATGAATATCTCTTAACCGAGCTTCTGGACGCTTGAATCTGTCTATTTGAGCTTCAAAGAAAGCTCTATTTGCTGCTAAATGTTTGGGATTTGGATCGTCTAAAGGATAAAGTAAAGCTGTTCGCAATGCTTGAATTACTGCTGATGTAACGCAATACATGGAACGCTGGAATGTAATCCCAAGTTGAATTAACGCATCATCTTCACCTCGGCAGTGTTGCTGATAGTAATCAACTAAATATTTAGGGAGAAAATGCAACATATCTTGCATTAACAATGTTGGTGGAATACCAGCAGTCCCGACTGGGAAAACGTCAGCATACAGAATGCCGTAGTGGAAATCTTTTTGATCTTCTGGTACTTGTCTTACTTGGGCGTTATAAGATTTTGTGCCTCGGAAGGGCGCGGTGCGATAAAATACAGCTTCTACATAAGGTAATGCTGCTTCGTACAACCAGGTAAAGCCTTTTGATTTGGGAATAATTTCGTAGCATTCGTCACCGATATATACATGATGGTAGATCGGACGACCTGCGATCGCAAATATTCCATTTACTAAAAAGTTCATTGCCTCCGGTACAGTTTTTAATTTTCCTTCATCATAAAGATCGGACATTTCAAAGAATACCGGAGCCATTACTTCCCAGAATAAACCCAAATTAGAATAATACGACAGTTGCCGCACCTGTTCGTAAAACATATCTGGAAATAATTTGTACAACCCTAACATTAAAGGATTGCTTTTAAAGTAAGCTTTAATTGCTTTATCTGCGTTTGCTTTATATTCGTCACTATCTAGGTAAGCATCAAATTTACCCCAGCCCATATCTCGACCATGCCAAAGCATTGCCCGCATACACGCTTCGGCAAATTCCATATTAACTCTGTCATGCCATAAGTGATGGAATAACTTCGGCATTTTGCCAGTTTCACCCTTTTCTATAAATTCTAAAAGTTCAGGGTGGGCAGTTGCTTCGCCGCGCCAAATTCTTAAGTCAGCATCATCACCCGCGTAGTGATTATGTAATTCTAAATACTCCTTGGGGAGGAAGTATTTAAAGAAGGGTAAGGGGTTAAGAAATACTCTTTCAGCTATGTAAAGAAGATCCCGCCAGTAAAAATCCATTGGTACGGCATAAGCTTTATAAATGCCGATAATTTGCATCAGGTTTTCTGGCGTATCTGGTAACATTGCGCCGCCTGCTTCTAGGCGGTGAATTACTTCGGCAAATTCGTGGGTGGATGGGGGAAGTTGGGTTTTAGTTGCTGTTGTCATGGTTTTTTTTTAACGCAAAGGACGCAAAGGGAAGCGCAGAGGGCGCAAAGAAGTTAATTTGCTTGGTGGACTTACTTATGTGTGAGGGTTAAATAGTAACTAAATACTGATTATTTAAGTATCTTACCCAGTCACCAGTCCCTAGTCACCAGTACCCAAAACCAGAATTTTTGCTTGAAACAGGTAAGTCCTATACTTTTTGCAGGTGGAGGACGGCTATGATGTTATCTCGGAAGGAAAAGGCTTGCATTTGTGCGATTTCTTCTTGATTTTGGGAGTAGTTTTGTACGCGGTAGTAGCCTTGATAAACCCAGTTACTACTTAATCTTTTTACAAAGACTGGGATGGCTTCGTTTTGGGATAATAAAAGTTGTGCTTTTTCGATTACTTTGGTTTTGTTTTCAATTAAGATAATTTCTGGCGCTTGGGGATTTCTTTCTAGGTTAAAGCAGCCACAAACAATTTTTTTATGTCGTTGGGGTAAGTAACTACTTTTGTCTCCGCCCAGTACTTGATGAATTTGTTCGCGGGTGTAGGGTTTGCCGATTTCAAATGTAATTTCTGAAGCGGGTTTATCTAGGTTTATTATACTCATTTTGGCAAGTTCTCAATTATAGGGAGGAGGGAGGGGAGAGGAGGGAGGAGTAGTTAGAAGGTTGGGTTAAATGATGTGAAGCTCAACATTAATTGTTCTCTGGGAAAAATCAGTTTGAGATAATTAACCACAGATAAACACAGATGCACACAGATGGTTTAACTGGTTTTTATCAGAGACAAATATGAATTTTTACTTACAACATTTATCCCTCTCTACGACAACTTATCCGTTAAATCCGTTACAAAATCCGTTGCCCTTCTCTCTACTTGTCGTAATTAATCGCAATTTCCTGCACTGGTTTAATAGCAGAAATCATGCTTGTGGAGGTGGCTTCACTCCAGCGTACTAACCAATTAGGTTGTACGCCTAAGATGAAAATTATTGCTGCTAATACTAATGCGGGAAAACTTTCTTGGAAGTTGACTTTGGGATAATAAGCTTTGTTATCTAATTTCCCGAAGCAGGTACGGTTGAGGAGAATTACAAAGTAAACGGCGGTTAAACCTGTACCGACAACACACAGTAATGTGAGTACGGGGAAGACTGGATAACTACCTTGAAAGACGATAAATTCTGAGATAAAACCAACTAAACCAGGGATACCAGCACTCGCCATTCCTGCTAAGATTAGCAAGGCTGTTGTTAAAGGTAAACCGCGAATTGGATTTAATAAACCGTTGAGAACATCTAAATCGCGAGTACCAACTTTTGATTCAATTACTCCTACTAGGTGGAATAGTAGGGCTAATATTAAACCGTGTGCAACCATTTGGGAAATTGTACCCACAAGACTTAAGGAGTTAGCGGCTGCGCCTCCTAGCATGACATAGCCCATGTGACCAATGGAACTATATGCAACCATGCGTTTAATGTCTTTTTGTGCGATCGCACTCAACGCACCATACATTACACTAATCGTACCGATAATTGCGAGTCCTGGTGCAACTATTGTCCAAGTTTGGGGAAATAACCCTAAACCAAATCGAATTAATCCATAAGTCCCTAATTTTGCTAAAATACCTCCTAACAAAATTGCTACTGGTGGAGAAGCTTCCGTATAAGCATCTGGTAGCCAAGTATGTAAGGGAACTAAAGGAATTTTGATTCCGAAACCTACCAGCAATACTGTTAGTAGGATTAATTGTGTTCTTAAAGGTAAGTTTTGAGTAACAATGGCATCGTAATCAAAACTAGCGGAATTACTTAACCAAGTTATTCCCAAAAATCCTACCAGAATTAATACCCCAGAAACAGCAGTATAAAGGAGAAACTTTGTAGCTGCATAACCGCGCTTTTCACCACCCCAGATATTAATTAATAAGTACAGGGGAATTAATTCCAGTTCATACAAGATAATGAATAGCAGCAAGTTTTGAGCGATAAAAGCGCCAGCAAC
Source organism: Crinalium sp. (assembly GCA_049646245.1). Taxonomy (GTDB): domain Bacteria; phylum Cyanobacteriota; class Cyanobacteriia; order Cyanobacteriales; family PCC-9333; genus Crinalium. The sequence goes on from JBARVL010000466.1 coordinate 7,357, forward strand.
CGCAGCATTTACTATCAAAATTAATCCGTAGTAAAGTCTGGGACGCTCAATATTATTACTGCTATAAATAACAATCCAGGTAAGTAAGCTACTTAAAGCTAGTAACGGTAAGGATAACCCATCAATACCTACATTATAGGTTAATCCTAATTGGGGAATCCAGGGGAAATATTCTTGCAGTTGTAACCCTGGATAAGATAAGTCAAATTGGCTGAGAATCCAGATAGTTACAGCTAAAATAATTGAACCGATAACTAATGATATTCCCCGTAACCGACTAGCACTTAAATTTCCTGGTAAAAATCCGACAATAGCCGCCCCTAATAGGGGTATCCAAATTAAACTACTCAGCATATTAATTAGGGGGGAGGAGGGAGGAGAGAGGGGAGAGGGGAGAAGAGAGGAGAAATTTTCCGCCTTTATTATGAGTAAAAAATTATAGTTATCTCTTGCAGAAATCAGTTAAACCATCTGTGTAAATAGGAGTGTCCATCTGTGGTTAATTATCGAAAATTTTGCTTCTGCAAGAGGTCTATTAATTCGGAGATTAACTAAGCAAGCTAATTTTTCCAGAATCAAAATCAAAATAACCGCCTACAACTTTTAGTTGTCCGTCTTTAACTAACTGAGCAATTACCGGAGATTCCTGTATTTTTGCAACTTGATACACAACATTAGCTTTAATTCCATCTTCCAATTGAGCAGCTTTTTTAGAATCTAACTTTGCAATGCCAGGTTTAATTGCATCTAATAAACTAGCAATTTGACCAGGAACTTGAGCGCCTTTAATTGTGGCATCTACAGCACCGCATTTCTTATGTCCCATTACTAATAGAACTTTTGCACCTAATACTAATGTGCCAAATTCTAAGCTACCAGTTTCTTCTGGTGTAACCACATTCCCAGCTACACGACAGATAAATAAATCGCCAAAACCTCGATCAAAAAGAATTTCTGAAGGTACTCGAGAATCAGCGCAACTAAGAATAGCGGCAAATGGTTTCTGTCCGTTCGCAACTGATTGTAAATCCTTTAAAGTTTGGTTAGGACGGTTGCTTTTTCCTGAAATAAAGCGTTGATTTCCCTCCATTAATCTGTTCAATGCTTCGTCGGGAGTGAGGTCATTATTTGCTACTGCTGGTTCAGGAGAAAGGAATTTTGAACCGATTCCGGCTGTAACTACACTTGTTCCTATAGCTGCTGCACCAAATTTGATGATGTTACGACGAGAAACGTTGTTGAGAATGTTTTTAGCAGTCATGGTAGTTTTCCTAGATAATCTATGTTGTTGTGAAAAATTAGGTGGAGAATCAGAAAGATAAGAAATGATTGAGGCTGTGAATTGGTAAGGAATAAAAGTATTTATTCCTGAATGTCCTCGGTGTTAAATTGCGCCTAGTGTCAGCAATCCTAAAAACAAGGTCATACCTAAGATGATTGTCAAAACATAAAACTGTGATTGACCAGAGACGTTGTATCTCAATCCTTGACCACTGAAAATAGCTGCGAAACCCACAAAGTTAACTACTCCATCAATTAAATGTTGGTCAAACCAAGCAGTGAGTTTGGAAATAGAGTCAACTGCAAAAACAATACTGAAGCGGTAAAGTTTGGGGGTGTAAAAGTCGTAAGCCAGTAAGTTTTGTAAGGGTTTCCAAACGGTGATTTGTGGTTTGAATTTGGTTTCAATGACGTAAATTACTGCTGAGATGCTGCAACCAAATATGCTTGACCAAATTAACAGTAAGGCTACGTTTTTGTTAAGATTTGCCCAATCTGGTAGGAGTGACAAGCTTTGTAAGACTAAGGGTAGATGCAAAGTAAAGCCGACTAATATCATCATGGGCATTACCATTTGCCAACCTACTTCAGGCGATCGCACGGTCATCGGTTTCTCGTTACCAGCGAAAATTAATCCGAATACTCGTGTCAAACTGAAGGCTGTTAGTGAGTTAACGGCTAACAAAATACCTACTAACCAAGGTTGTGTACTCCACAAACCATCTGCTAGTTTCAACATTGCCCAGAAACTACCGAAAGGTGGTAGGGCAATTAACCCAGCAATTCCTACTAAAAATGCTAGTCCTGATAACGGGCGACGCGACCACAGACCACCAAGTTTGGTTAAGTCTTGGGTAATGCTATTCCAAATAACGCCACCGATGACTATATATAGTAGCGCCATTGCGATCGCATGAGTTAAAACCAATAACAATGCTGCCTCGGTTTGCCCTGTGCCTACAGCAATGAAGATTAACCCCATGTAAGCACTGACAGAGTAAGATAAAGCGCGTTTAATGTCAATTTGTGCGATCGCAATTAAACTACCACCAACCGCCGTTAACCCACCAATAAATATTGCTGCCCCTAAAGCTACAGGCGAAAGTGCAATCACAGGTTCTAGCTTCACCAATACCCATGCACCCGTAGCCACAACCACAGAATTGCGTAAAATTGTGCTAGGAATTGGTCCTTCCATCGCTTCATCTAGCCACAAATGCAAGGGAAATTGAGCGCACTTACTCATTGGTCCTGCAATTAAAGCGAAACCTAATAAAGCTGCAACTTTTGGGTCTAAATCTGCTGTTTGCGCCCAAGCAGCTAACTCGGTAAAATTCCAAGTACCCGCCAGGGGATATAAAGCCAACACACCCATCAGCAGAAATAAATCACCCACCCGTTTAGTTAAAAACGCATCTCTCGCACCTGTAACTACCATCGGTTGACTAAACCACAGTCCGACTAATAAATAAGTACCCAGGGTGAGGATTTCCAAAATTACATAGCTGCAAAACAAAGAGTCGCATAGCACTAAGGCACACATCCCGCCTTCAAACAGCGCCATCAACCCATAAAAACGCGCCCAACCCCAGTCCATTTCCATATAACCAATCGCGTAAATCTGCGCTAACAGATTTAAACCTGTAATCAGGACTATAGCTGCGATAGTTAAGGAAGAAACTTCTATAGGGATAGAAATATCTAAATTAGCGACATTCAGCCAGGGTATTAATATATGTTGTGCGGGTTGGTTCCAAGTAGCGGGTAATGCTACTGAAGCATGGACGAAAGATAACAAAGTCATCAATAAATTGATGTAACCTGCTGGTCTTGGTCCTGTTTTACGGATAAATCCAGGCGACCAAGGCACAGTTAATATTGCCCCAATTAAGGAATAGCAAGGAATCAACCAGACACTCTGGAAGAAAGATGGCACAATCATACCTCTGAATTTTTAGAAAACTAAAGGGTTGCTCACGCTAATGGCACTGTTGCCAGTACAGCTAATAATTTGGGTAAGCGCCAATTAATCCGCAACCCTATAAGTGAAGTAGGAAGGAAGACAATTGCGTTTGGAATAATTTGATAATAAACTGAATCTTTCCTAGAGAAAAGACATTGTTGATAATGGTTATGATAGATTTTTCTCTATGGTTGCCTTTTTCGGTTCTTTCGGTATAAATGTGCAAATGTTCACATCAGAACATTTTTACTTCTTCTCCCCTCTGCCTCCTCTGCCCCCTGCCCCTCTGCCTCCTCTGCCTCCTCTGCCCCCTGCCCCTCTGCCCCCTGCCCCTCTGCCCCCCTGCCCCCCTCCCCTCCCATGAAACAAGCAACCCTACACCAATTAAAAGTTTTTGAAGTTGTCGCTAGACACGGTAGCTTTACTCGTGCTGCTGAGGAATTATTTATTACTCAGCCAACAGTTTCTATGCAAATAAAACAGCTTACGAAAGCTGTTGGATTACCTTTATTGGAACAGATAGGAAAGCGCCTTTATTTAACCGATGCAGGTAAAGAGTTATTAACAACTTGCCGAGAAATATTTGATAGCTTAGATAAGTTTGAAATGTCTGTATCAGACTTGAAAGGATTAAAACAAGGACGGTTAAGATTAGCAGCAGTGACAACAACTAAATATTTTATACCCCGAATGTTGGGACCTTTTTGTAAACTGTACCCCGGAATTGATATTGAGTTTAAGGTGACAAACCACGAAGGCTTACTGGAACGTTTAAATGAAAATTTAGATGATTTATATATTTTGAGTAAACTACCAGAAAATTTTGATATTAGCTACTATCCGTTTTTAGAAAATCCCCTAATAGTTTTAGCGCCAATTGATCATCCACTGACAAAAGAAAAAAATATTCCGCTACAACGTTTAGCGGGTGAACCGTTTATTATGCGGGAAGCTGGTTCAGGAACGCGCGAGCTTGTGCAAGAATTATTTGATGAGCATGGGTTAAAAGTGCAAGTCAGGTTAGAATTAGGAAGTAATGAGGCAATTAAACAAGCGATCGCAGGTGGTTTAGGCATCTCAGTTTTATCTCGCCACACTTTAGGACTAGAAGGAACTACCCATGATGTTGCTATCCTCGATGTAGAGGGTTTTCCCATTCGCCGTCAGTGGTATGTAATTTATCCTGCTGGAAAAAAGCTATCTATCGTCGCTAATACTTTTTATCAATATTTATTACAGGAAGCAAAGCACTTTGCTACCATTTTAGAGAAAACAACTGCAATCAAATAAATCATCAAAAGTCACAATTCAGTAAGCATAATGAGGTGGCAATGAAATTAGTAGCAAATAGTCTTAACTTTTTGGTAGCTCTGCTGTATTTGCTATCAAATACCAGTCAGCAAGCAATACAGGCAAAAGGATTAATACAAACGTCCCAGAAATCTAGCCCAATTTCTGTGGCAGGATATTATAATTACGATCCGCCACCGAAACCTGTTACTCGTTCCCCAGTAGAAACAGCCCTTGATGAAGAGAATTTAACCACAGCAGTTTCCGAAATAGAAACAACGTGGAAAAAGCAATATCAAGATTACTTTAGAAGAAGCTTTCCAGATACATCAATCACAGCTAAAGATATAGCTAATACTTTAAAGATAAGAGCCAAACAAACGGGAAATAGATCCGCTCTGATTTATGTAGTTCCAATGCAGCAGCAATTAGAGCTTGTAATTATTACACCTGGTAATCAACCAATTCACAAGCGTATTGTGGAAACAAATAGTCAAAAACTGCTGGAACAGGTAAGCGAGTTAAAGAAATATCTCACAACTCCCAGCTTTAGGGATACTAACCGTTATCTTCCAGCCGCCCAAAAACTTTATCAATGGATGATTAAACCATTAGAAACAGAACTAGAAACCAATAAAATTAATAATCTGATTTTATGTATGGGAGTTGGTTTGCGTACTCTCCCCCTAGCAGCATTACATGATGGGAAAAGTTTCTTAATAGAAAAATATAGCCTCAGTCGTATTCCTGCTTTCAAACTTACAGATACACTTTACACTGATTTAAAAAAATCGCAAGTTTTAGCAATGGGTGCATCGACATTTAAGGATCAAAATCCTTTACCAGCAGTACCATTAGAACTATCTACAATCACCCAAAAATTCTGGAAAGGGAAAGAATTTTTAAACCAAGATTTTACTTTGAAGAATTTACAATCACAACGTAACGAAGCAGATTTTAAAATAATTCACCTAGCTACTCATGCTGATTTTCAGTCTGGAACGTCTAAAAACTCTTATGTGCAGTTTTGGGATACTAAGCTAACACTCGATCAAATGAGTAAGTTAGGCTGGAATAATCCACCAGTAGAATTATTAGTACTAAGTGCCTGTAGAACTGCAATTGGAAATGAACAAGCTGAGTTAGGTTTTGCAGGATTAGCAGTTCAAAGTGGAGTTAAATCAGCTATAGCTAGTCTTTGGTATATCAGTGATGAAGGAACTTTAGCATTGATGACACAACTTTATCATCAACTACAAACCGCCCCAATTAAAGCAGAAGCTCTCAAGATAGCTCAGATAGCAATGCTGAAAGGACAGGTATATTTAGAAAATGGTCAGTTGCATACTAATCAAGGCAATATTGCATTACCAGCAGAATTAGCAGGAATTGCAAACAAAAATTTCTCACATCCTTACTATTGGGCTGCTTTTACTGTAGTTGGTAGCCCTTGGTAGGAGGCATATAGCAGGGAGGCAGGGGGGGCAGAGGGGCAGGGGGGCAGGGGAGCAGGGGGGCAGGGGAGCAGGGGGGAGAAATTTCCCGAATTTTGTGCAAGATATCAGCTTAACCCGAAACAATGTAGAGACGCGAAATTTCGCGTCTCTACATCATGTGTAATCAAACGAACATGATCTTAACTACAAAGGTCGGTACAGGCGATAGTTGATATTAGGGAAGATGTTGTCAATTTCTGCTACTTTTTCCAGCCAACCGCTATCAATTTTACCTTCATTAATTTCATCATATAGTTTGTGGAAGCGCATCAAATGCGATCGCGTTCTTCTTACCGCATAAGGAACCATTGTTCCCGTCCGCATAATAAATGCCCAGTCAGAAGATTGCGCCAGTAACAACTCCCTTGCTGCTTGGTTCAACGCTTTCCACTCTAACTCATCAGCAGGTTCTCGCCCTCCTAACTCAATCATTCTTTCTGCTGCTTTATGCAAGTGCGGATAAATCCAAGCATTAGTTTCATTTAACCAATACTCATGGAACCCTTTATAGCCCCAACTCGATTGAGAAGGACGACAAACTTGCTGCATCGGATTTTCGCGCAGATAATCTGCCAAGTGTGTCATCTGATAAGTACCTTGGTCATGCCATGACTTGCGGAACAAGTAATCAATAAACCAAGGACCTTCATACCACCAGTGACCAAATAGTTCCGCATCATAGGGAGAAACTACAATTGGGGGGCGCTGCATCAAGTTGTAAAGATTTTCAACTTGGCGTTCCCGATTATACATAAAGTTGCCCGCGTGTTCTGCTGCCTTTTCTTTTGCCCAGTAAGGGTCATATAGTGCCTTATCAGACAAACCAGCGCCACGACCTGTAATTTTATGGTACTTAATACCTGTATTTTTACGTTGCCCATTGGGCATGATGTAGGGCTTAATGTAGTCGTATTCTGCTTCCCAACCTAAATCTTTATAAAACTCCCGATATTCTCCTGCCCCTGGATATCCTACCTCAGACGACCAGACCTGCTGAGAACACTCATGGTCGCGCCCGAATGCTGCTACACCTGTTTCGGTAAAAATCGGGGCATACGTGCCAAAGCGGGGACGAGGACGCGCATATAAAATGCCATGACCATCAGTGAGGAAGTAGCGCAAACCCGCATCCGCTAACATCCGCTCTAAACCTTCATAGTAAGCACATTCTGGGAGCCAAATGCCCTTGGGAGGACGACCAAAGGTATCCTCATAATGTTCACAAGCTACTTTAATTTGCGCCCAAACTGCCTGGGGGTACATCTTCATCAACGGTAAGTAACCGTGAGTAGCGCCGCAGGTGATAATTTCTAGATTGTTGCTATCTTGAAATTGTTTAAATGCTGTTACTAAATCTCCCTTGTGATGTTCCCAAGTCTGGCGGATTTGGTTGAATTCGTGAGCGTAATGTTCCGCTAAATAACGGACATGACCATTTTGCTCGTTATGCTCAATTTCTTTTTCAGCTAATTCTTCTAATTTAGCTAAGTGTTCATCATAGCGTTCTTGTAGCAGGCGATCGCGCAACATCGACACCAATGGCGGTGTCATACTCATAGTTATTTTGAAGTCAATACCATCCCGCTTTAGCCCTTCAAAGACGTGCAGCAGGGGAATATAAGTTTCTGTGATAGCTTCATATAGCCATTCTTCTTCCAGCACATAATCGCTTTCTGGATGCCGAACAAATGGCAGGTGGGCGTGAAGGACTAGAGCAACATAACCGATAGGCATAATGATTCAGGGGTGGTAGGTGGATGTTCAGGTGATGCAGGTTGCGGAATTTTACAGTATTTTAAGCTTTTATCAGCAGTTTGCTACTGGTAGATCAAAAGAAGCCCTGGCAACGGATGGTTGATCTGTTCGATACAAAATTTAATCATTTTTTAAGAAACGGATGGTTTAACTGTATGAACCAATAACCTATCCGTTTCTTAGAAACGACTATCTAACATCTTGCAGTTATCCCATCCGTTGCCACCCTTAAACCATCAGGTGTGTTCAAAATCTAAAATAGATATTAAATTTAGAGTAAGTAATTAAACTCGACAAAAAGCCGAAAATTGCTGCTTTTGTCAAAGCGTGATTATTGTCCTCACTACTCACACAACATTAAATGCAGGCAGCTTTTGAAAAGCTTACCTATAAGGATGCGTCGCTACAGTTACTACTGTTTGTGGATCAACGTCCTAGCGCCCAAAAACAGATTGAGCAAATTTGTAGTTGTCTGGAAAGTCTTAAGGAAGACTTTCCTTTTGAATTGGAAGTTGTTGATGTGGGGCAGCAGCCTTATTGGGCGGAACATTTTAAAATTGTGGCAACCCCAACTCTGATTAAAATTTATCCTGAGCCAAAGCATACTCTGGCAGGGAGCAATTTAGTGGCTCAATTACAAAATTGGCTACCTCGTTGGCAAACTTCAGCCGCAGATTATTGGGATATAAAATCTTCAGAAGAATCACCTGAAACTACAACAGAAAAATCCTTAAAAATAAATTCACTTGCTTATGCAACGGAAATGATTCAACTCTCAGATGAAATTTTTCGTCTGAAACAAGAAAAAGAGGAATTGCTTAACCAGTTGCAATTTAAAGATCGAGCGATCGCAATTTTGGCACATGACTTGCGTAATCCACTGACAGCAGCAACTCTTGCTATAGGAACACTAGAATTAACCCAAAATTTAAGTGATGAAAAAAAATCGCAAATTTCCCCGACATTGATTAACCAATTAGTCCAGCAAGCGCGAAATCAACTGCGGGTGATCGACAAGCTAATTACAGATATTCTACAAGCAGCGATCGGCAGCAGTACTAATTTGCATATCCAACCTCAAAAGTTAGATATCGCTACTTTAGTTTATGATGTAATTAATCAGATACAAGAACTAATTTTAGGAAAATCTTTAAAACTAGAAACAGATATTCCTCAAGATTTGCCGTATGTTTATGTAGATGAAGAACGAGTGCGTCAGGTGATGATGAATTTAATAGATAATGCTATTAAATACACTCCCGCAGGTGGTAAGATTAAAATTAGTATTTTTCACCGTACAACCGAGAAAATACAAATAATTGTTTCTGATAATGGTTTTGGCATTCCAGAGGGGAATTTAGAACGAATTTTTGACGATCATTTTCGTCTGCAAAGGGATAGACAAGAAGATGGATATGGGCTAGGTTTATCTCTTTGTCGTCGAATTGTGCAGGCGCACTATGGCAAAATTTGGGTTGAGTCTAATTTAGGAGAAGGTAGCTATTTTAACTTCACCTTGCCCGTTTATCGTTTTTGAGCAATTAGCACGATAACATCTATAGCGAAAATATGCAGCAATTCTCAATGTTTATTAATTTTTTCTAATTATATATTTTCAACGATGATTCGTTACAAGATCAGCGATCGCCTATTGCACCGTAGCGCGACCTGATAACGAATGCGCTTGCGCGATTGATCGCAGTTTCAACTCCATCCCATTTAACCCAACCGACAAGCTGGTTAATTGATTATCGTTACAGAGTATTTAGAAAAAACAGAATCAAGAGAAATAATCGGGATATTTTCAGCTAGAGATTGAGCAATAATAATACGATCAAAGGGATCTCTATGATGCCAAGGTAGATTAGCGTTAGTGTTAAAATGCTTCACTTCTATGTTGAGTAACTTGAGACAACTTTGAGTAATTTCTACCTCAACAAATTCTTCATAGGAAGTCTCAAACTTTAACTTTCCTAAGTTATATTTAATTGACATTTCCCAAAGACTAGCAAGGCTCAAGTAAATAGTATTACTTTGATCTTCAATTAGGTCTTTTAGGTGGTCGCTTAATCGAGGATCATCGTTAATAAACCAAAGAAATATATGAGTGTCTATTAATAATTTCATTCCATATAATCTTGGAAATCTGCAAGGGGTTCATCAAAGTCTGGAGATATCCACACTTTGCCTTTAGCACTACCTCGTTTTAAAGGGCGTTTAATTGGCAAAATTTGTGCTACTGGCTTGTCATTTTGTGTAATAATAATTTCCTCACCTTTAAGAGCCAAATCTAGAAATTGAGGGAAGTTTGACTCGACTTGATTTATATCTAGCTTAGTCATTGGGGATATTTATATTTAGTAATAAGTTTTTGGCAAAGAGGCATAATAATATTATTATAATCTCAATAAACTAAAAATTGTTTAAATCGGCGATTATATCATCAACTGTTCCTCGAAAATTAGCAATTAGCACTTAGCAGTCAATCTATGATGGCTGTCGGAGGGCGTTGATTATTTGAATGTTTGCTTCGGGGAAGGTGTAGCGATCGAGTTGTTCTAAATTTACCCAGCGAATTTCATCACATTCTATAGGCTGTGGTTCACCTGTGATGTGGCGGCAGTGATGTACTGTGAGGGTGACACGAAATTTAGTATAGTCGTGGTGGATAGTAATTAAGCGATCGCCCACAGCAATTTCTATCCCTAACTCTTCCTCTATTTCTCTTTGAATACACTCCTCAATTGTTTCACCCGCTTCTACTTTACCCCCTGGAAATTCCCACATCCCTCCCATTAAACCTAACTCACGTCGCCTATCAATCAATATTTGTCCTTGATTGTTCCAAATTACGGCAACGCCGATGATTTTGTGGGGGATAACGGAAATTTCAGACATGGGCAGATTCAACTGAGTAGTTAATTGATTCAGAGCGTAGGCGTAACGACTTTGCAGGAGTATCAGGCATTTTTCCACACAAAATAACATAATCCGACAGATTGAATTCTCTATCTGTCGGGCTGCTCAGTTGCTGCAACTTTCAATTATGAAGTTAATAATAACGATAAACCTTAGCTCTTTGGTTTAATTAACCAATTCTTAAGATTCAGTTTCCGCTTGTTGTAAGGATTTCTCAAAAACCATACGCTGTTCAGCGTTGCGTAAAAAATAACCGCTCATCATTGCGGAGGCTAATAAACGCCCTAAATTTTCGCGGCTGGTACTAACTGTAACGCCAAAATGTTCTGAAGGGAGATTTCCTAACAACCCTACAATATTGCGCTCCATCACTTGAAACACTTCTGGAGACATCGGTTTAGACAACTGACTAATAGTGTCGGGACTCATGGATTGAACGTACTGCCACAGCAAGTTGCTGGCTTCGTCACCGCTAAAAAATTCTGAGGATCGATTAGGTGCGTTGTTCACGCTTTGCTCCTTGCAATTGCTTTGATGGCTGTTGTTCTCAAAGGCAGGAGGTGTTTGTTGTTTTTGGCTCTAATCTAATTTAGATACCTACCCTTGGTTTCTATAAACTAATGTAACAGTTTGCTGCTCATAGTGTAGTGGGTGGAACCGAACTATCATGTCGGATTCTCTCACTTTGAGTTAGGGCGTAAGTGCTAAAGTAGATCCGTTTTCATAAACTGAGAATCTTGCACCAAGTAAAACATAGCATGAGGCAGAGCCTCGAACCTTGTTCCCAGGTTGAACCTGGGAACGAGATTAAGGGTTAGAGGCTCTGCCTCTAAAATTGATCGCTATTAAGAAGCTATATACTCACCCATATCAGCTTTGCGCTTACGCAATTTGGCAAGGGCTTCTCGTTCAATTTGCCGTACTCGTTCACGGCTAATGCTGAGGCGATCGCCAATTTTGGCAAGGGTTAATGGTTGTCCATCCGCTAATCCAAAACGTAGGGATAACACATCACGTTGCTGTTGTGTCAGATCTGACATGAGTTTCTCTAAATCGAGTTGCATTGCAGACTGGGTAACAAAGTCTTCTGGGGAAGGTCCTGTGTCTTCTAACAAATCTCCTAATTCTGTATCTTGATGATCTCCAACACGCAGATCTAATGATAATGGCTGACGCGCTCGTTCCAGATATTCCCGAACTTGTGGAGGAGTTAATTCTAGTTCCTCTGCTAATTCCGTTACTGTAGCTGCTCGTCCGAGCTTTTGCGATAAACTGCGTTGAGCTTTTTTGATTTTATTGAGCTTTTCGGTGATATGGATGGGTAGGCGAATGGCGCGGGCTTTTTCGGCGATCGCACGGGTAATTGCTTGACGAATCCACCAGTATGCGTAGGTAGAAAAACGGTATCCTTTGGTGGGATCAAATTTCTCCACCCCTCGCTGCATTCCAATAGTACCTTCTTGAATCAAGTCTAGTAAGTCAATGTTGCGCTTAATGTACTTTTTGGCAACTGATACTACTAAGCGCAAATTGGCTTCAACCATTTTACGCTTGGCTAACTCAGCAGTGGCGATCGCCTGTTGCAGTTCTTGCTCTTCTATTTCACAAGCTTGCGCCCACTGGGAAAAATTTGGCTCATAACCTAGTTCTACACTCATGGCATTTTTTACTGCCCGTAAGGCAACTAAACGCTGCACCTGTTTTCCATAAAGAATTTCTTGCTCGTGAGTTAGTAGCGGCACACGACCAATTTCTCGCAGGTAGGCGCGAACGGTGTCGGTGGAGGTCTGAGCAGTTTTCATGGCACTGATTAATCTGGCGAAGGTAGTTGGTGTAATGATGTTTGTTAAATAGACTTGACAAATGTCAAATCACTGCTATCGGAAAATTTCACAAGTGGCACACAGTCAGTAGATAGGGGACGATCGCCATGAATGGGTTTTAGCTGTGTTGAGCCAGTTTTGCAGCCCCAGTTAGTCTGGCTCATATCATCAAAATTAATACTCATCTCTAAAATTTAAATAATTGTAACATTTAAACACAATTTAATTTGTTTAGTTGTAAGCGATCTTAAAGTTGTGGCTTGGGATATATTTTTTGCTTATAGTCATATTTAGCCGACTTATGAAATAAACCTCATTGTCTTGCTCATTATGAGAGTACCCACAATGGTGTTAAAAGGAAGCATCTTAGACAACAAAATTAGAACTATTTTGCCGAAAAATTTGGAACTCACATAATGTAAAGATGCACCAATAGGGCATCTTACTGGAGAAGCAGAACCCAAGTCTCATCAAGGAGTTTTGGCGGATGTTGATTAAAAATTTGATATTGAACAATTATCCCAACTCAATGTATAAGATCACGTATACGCAAACGTATAACTTAAATATGTTCAATCAAACTTATGCCTCAAACTGTGTGGATTGCCAGACACGGAAATCGCTTGGACTTTGTGAACCCAGAATGGTTTAATACCGCAGAACGACGCTACGACCCCCCAATGGCTGATGATGGTTTAGTGCAAGCACAGCAATTAGGACGACGTTTGATCGGAGAAGGAATTACTCATATTTTTGCGTCGCCTTTTTTGCGGACAGTACAAACAGCGATTCAAGTAGCCGAGATTTTAGATTTAACGATAAAAGTTGAGTCTGGGTTGAGTGAATGGTTGAATCCGCACTGGATGACAGCTATGCCAGAAACGTTGCCGTTAGTAGATTTAGCTGAACTTTTTCCCCGAATTGACCTTAGTTATACTTCCCGTGTGACGGCAAATTATCCAGAAACTAGCGAACAGGTACTAAAACGCGCTGGAAAAACTGCAAAACTATTAGCAACTGAGTTTGCAGAGAATATTTTATTAGTTGGTCATGGTGCATCTGTCTTGGGGATGACGATGGGTTTACTAGATGTGATAGTGGAACCAGAAATCAATGCTGCTTTGTGTTGTTTGGTAAAACTGGTGCGTGATGATCGAGAATGGGTGATGGAACTTAATGGCGATGTCTCTCACTTGAGTGAAGTTGAAAAAGTGATTCGGTTTAATTAGTGAGGAGTGAGGGTGGGAAATGTAACTGACAGCAATTTACATATAAATATAGTATACCCCTCCCCAGCCCTCCCCTTATCAAGGGGAGGGGGCTTGCGACGGCAAGATTAGCATTAGGAAATTGTTGAGCTACCCCTCCCCAACCCTCCCCTTATCAAGCAGGGCTGTAACATTGCTCTCAAATTCCCACAGGCGCACATCCTGGGGAACCATACAGACTAAGCCTGCCTTTGCAGGCTTTTTTAATTAATGTTTGATGTTAATTAAAAATCTAGCCCGCGTAGGCGGGCTTTGTTAGTGTAGCTGCACCCTTCAGGGTGTCAG
>JBARVL010000467.1:0-1589 GCA_049646245.1 Crinalium sp.
ATTAACACGCTCTAATTCAATAGTCCTTTGTGTAACTCTATTTTCTAGTTCGTTTTTAGCTTTTATTAGTGCTACTTCTACTCGCTGACGTTCTGCTAACTGAATCTGCGCTTGCTGATATAGTTCAGATTGCTGAATAGCAATTGATAGTTGTACTGCTAATTCATCAAGCAAGCTTAAATGAGTTTCTTGCCAATGGCGAGGATTAGAACATTGATGTCCAATCAATAAACCCCACAAATAATGTTGCTCGGATTCAATGTTATTTTGTAGTACAATTGGTACGATTAAATTAGCTTTCACTTGTAATTGTTCTAGTACTTTGATATGGCAATCAGCCAATCTAGCTTGGTAAATGTTAGGAATTGACCGCTTGTAACCTTGACGGTATTTTTCACCTACTTGGCGTTGAAAGCAGTTATCTTTAAAATCGCAGTCCTTCGCTGATACCCAACCTTCGCCGACAGATTCAGAGACAACAGTACCGCTAAGTTCAGATTTCAATTGATAAACAACTACTCGATCAGCACCTAGTAATTTCCGCACCTGTGTAACGGTTGTATTGAGAACTTCTTCGAGATTGAGAGATTGCCGGATTTGTAGAGCAATTTGAGCAAGCAGTTGACTGCGTTGGAATGCTTCTTGGGTGCGCTCAAATTGTTGCTTTAGTTCTTTTTCTGCTCTTCGGCGTTGTAGTACAGATGATATTCTAGTAGCAAAAAGTCTCAGGTATTGTTCTGCAACTTCGCAAGATTTGAGAGGCGATCGCCCCATAATATAGATTAGTCCTAAACTATGACCTGCTGAATTGAGGAGGTGGATACCGAAATAACTTTCCACCCCCATTTGTTTTAACAATTCATTCTCAGGAAATTGCTGTTGAACTTTTTCTGGGTAGATACATATTCCGCCCTGCAAAACCTCTTTACAAATACTGTTAGCTAACTCGTACTCAAAATTTTCTACAATTTGACCTTCTGCACAGACAGCTAATGTTCTGATGGAATGGGAATTAGGCTTTTCTACTCGCTCACCAATAATGGCGTATTCTACCTCTAGGGTTGAGACTAAAAATTGCACCAGATGTTGTAATAATTCATCCCCAGTTGCAGAGGCAATCTTTAAGAGGTCGTTTGATAATACTTCTGTAACTGGGAATTCTGGAGATGACATGAGGTTTGTTTTATTAAAGGGGATTGAATTTGATTTTCTCCATCTTGAGCAATGAGTCAAAAAAAAATCAAAAACATCGCCAAATTAATTAACTATACCTAATCTAGCCATTTTTAATGGTAATATAGATTACATATAAGTAAAAAAAATGTCTGCTATAAGCATTTAAGAGCCAGAATTGGTTAATTTTGGCTCTCTTGGACTTTGAATGAGCAGCTATGCCGCGCGATCGCTTCCAAATTCTGTTAAGAATCTAAATGCTTTCACAATATAACCTGCACACTCTCGCGGAGAAGTACCATAAAAAGCCCGCCATGCCGCCGCTTTATATTCATCATATCTATGGGCTTTTTCTGGAAAGCGTTCTAACCAAGCAAGGCGCACAGCATGACCAATAATTACATCTAATACTAAAT
>JBARVL010000468.1:0-2131 GCA_049646245.1 Crinalium sp.
CGCAAAGGTAAGCGCAAAGGATCGCAAAGGTATATTGAGATTGATCATGGATATTTCCTTGATTAGGCTGCATATCGAATAATTTCTACTTCTGCACCATTATTAATAGCAGTTTCGGCTCTTTGTAGTACCTGTCCAGCGATCTGATCGCTTAAATAATATTCCCCACAGTTATCACAAACGTCTGCGGGAACTTGTTTGATTATTACAATTGAATTATCCCTTTCTAAAGTAACAGTTACTAAGCCTACTTGTGTTTGTCCATGTTTGCAAATTACACATTGCATAAGCTTTATCTCCTACTTCTAGAATTATTTCCCCACAGATTCGGATCGGGAATATAAGCTCTTCTTAGTTACTCAAATCTACCAAATTTGAGAGTGCGATCGCACTTATCTACTCCTCATTTTATAACTAGGTGAAATTATGGAGATTACTTTAAAGATATAGGCATTCTTGGTGGTGCAGTTTTCCACATTAAATCAATTTCTTCCGGTGTCAATTTATAAGCTTGATTCACTAAGTCAGACAGACGATGTTCTAGTTTTAATGCTTCGGCGCGGCGGATTTGAATTGCTGGGGCATACTCATTATATGCTTCTTTGAGAGCTTTTAATGTAGCAGGACTTAAGGGATCTGAGGATTTAGTTTTACGCATCCGCTTTCTAACTTCGTCTACAACTTCATTAAGTTCTAAATTGGCAAATTTTTCGAGTTTTTGTCCGAGTTTTTCAATTTTATAAGTTATTTGTAACCATTCCAGTACATCTCGATAAGCTTCTCGGTTAATTTTGGTAATTTCAATCAAACGGGTAACAATTTCTTCTACTTCTGTGCGGATTTCATCTGTCGGTGGTGCGATGGGTAGAGTTTCAATAAATGAATATATAAGCCTAAGTGCTTCATCTTTGCCATGTATGGCATTACGCCACATATAAGCCCACATCAACGGCGAGTTTACTACTGCCAACAGATAAAAATCTGCTGTTGACCACATATAAGCAGTATTGAGCAGATAAACTGGTGTACTTGTAAAAGCAAACTGTGAACGCCAAGTAATATCTGTATGAATAATCTTTGGTTGTTCAAAGTCCTTATAGTAAGCACATGAACGTAGTTCCCACCAGTAACGCCCTTGATCCTGACGCTTTCTTAGTTTGTCTTCCAAAGTCTTCATATATTTATACACTGAGGGAAATGTCTGTGCAAACATTTCTTCTGCTGTATCTGTATCTATTGCTTTGCTCCAAGCCCATGTACAATCACTACTAGATTTAAGTAAAATTATCCACAAGTTTTTCCAGTCAGGAATCCATCTTTCAATATCTTGACCACGCAGATATGGTTTGATGATTTCAGCCGCCCTTGAATCGGCTTGAATTAAACTGTTTTTAGTTGCTTCATCAATCAAAAATGCCTCATTAAAACCTGTTTTTATACCAGATAAAGGCTTAACACCAGCATAATGCTTTAACGGTACTCCTACTTGTTCGACTTTTCGCATTAATTCATCAACAGCAGGAAGCTCTAAACTCCAAGCCTCATTATTAAAACGTGACCAAGGTATAGGATAAGCATTTTCTTTAATGTATTGATTCAGATTAATATTAGCTAATTCGGATCGCGGAACTGGACACACAATAACGGGAAATTGCGGTTCAGGTTTGGTAATTTCTTGAAGCTTTACATCCTTATAGCTATCTTTTACAGGGTTTCGCACTGCTACAATACACGGAAAAGTATCAGCATCCTCAAAAATTGGAGCGTGTCCAAAATCAATAATTTGCTCAAACACACTTTTATTAGCAAAAAACTTACGCAGAGCTTTTCCATATCCTGATTTTAACCATTTATTAGTCACAATATAGGAAAGCATTCCACCAGGTTTAAGAATATTTAAACCTTTTTCGTAAAAATATGTATATAAATCTGCTACGCCGTCATAAGATTCATAATGTTCCTTTAAATAAGGTTTAATTGGAGATAATAATTCTTGACGGACATAAGGCGGATTACCAATTACTACATCAAAACCACCTTCGGCAACGATTTGTGGAAATTCCGCTTGCCAATTAAATGCCCTATCTACTACATTAGAATCATCAACGATGGAATTACCTACTTTAATATT
>JBARVL010000469.1:0-3703 GCA_049646245.1 Crinalium sp.
GATGCGCCTGTCACCCGCGCCCAGTTTGCGGCAATGATTAACAAAGCCTTTAACAGATCGGCAATTCGTCAGGCGGCTAACTTCGCAGACGTGCCAGCAAACTACTGGGGATATGAAGCAATTCAAAAAGCTTACACCACAGGCTTTTTGGCAGGTTATCCCAACAATCGGTTTGCACCCAATCAAAATATTCCACGAGCGCAAGTGCTTGTGTCATTGGCTAATGGCTTAAATCTGGCGGCAACATCAGATACGATCGCATTTCAGGATGCCTCAGATATTCCAGCTTATGCCCGTAGTAGTATTGCGGCTGCCACTGCTAACCGCTTGGTAGTTAATTACCCCAATGTCAATGTGTTAAATCCCAACCAGATAGCGACACGGGCAGATGTTGCGGCATTTATTTATCAAGCATTAGTTAGTGCTGGGCAACTCGCACAGTTACCTGCCACAGATCTTGCTAGCCAATATATAGTCGGCTATCAACCTCCTGTTGTGGTTAACCCCACCCCAACTCCAACACCAACTCCTCCACCTGTAGCAGAAATACCTGCTGATGAACTAACAGCTTTACAGGATCGAATTGGAACTCTGGAAAATCTCAGGTTTAGACAAATCTTTTTATCTTCTCCCTCATATTCTGGCGGTTCACCTTCAGGTTTTGGTCTTAATTTCGGTGATGCCTTTTTGGGTGTTGGGGGTGTAGAGAGAACTCGTTTCACTCAAACTGCGGATGCTGGTATTAGTGCAGGCTTTGGTTTGGGAGATTCAGCTAGATACTTAGGTTTAGAAATAGTTCCTACAATTAGTAGCCTCACAGGAGATGATGCTTTTCAGGCAGGAAGTGTAGACTTTAAAGTACACCGCTTGCTAGGACCTAATTTATCAATTGCTGGTGGGATAGAAAACTTAGTTCAGTTTGGCAATCAAGATATCGATCCCAGTGGTTACGGTGTGATTAGTAAGATTTTTAATTTGCGTCCAAGCACAGCAAGTGCCTTTAGCCGTCTTTATACCTCAGTTGGCGCAGGCGGGGGTCGTTTCCGTTCTGAAGACGACATTGATAATGGAAACGATACTATTAATGTATTCGGTACAGTAGGTGTGCGAGTACTTGAACCTGTATCAGCTTTTGCTGACTGGACAGGTCAAGATTTAAACGTCGGACTATCTTTATCACCCTTCAGGCAAATTCCTTTAGTAATTACACCTTCTTTGCAGGATGTTACTGGTACTGCTGGGGATGGTAGTCGGTTTGCACTGAGTTTGGGCTACTCATTGTCTTTCTAAGGCAATTATTTGTTTGTTAGTCCTGTAATTTGTGAGATATATGAACATTAAATCTTTTCCTACCAATTTTCGTGCTGGCTGTGCAGGTTTAACTGCTGCCCTCATGCTATTAAGTTCAACCTCGGCTTACGCACAAAGCAACCAAAGCAACGGTTCTACTAAAGTGCTTCCAATACAACAAGGAGGAGCAGCAGGTGGATTAGGACGAGCAGGTGGAAACATAACTGCGGCAATAGCACAATCTGGTGGGGCAGGTAGCACACAAGCGGCGGCAACAATTGCTGCTATCCAAACTGCGGCTGGGGGTGGTGCAGCAGCAGTAGGTGCGTTAACAACAGCTTTGACAAATGCCGGAGTTGCTCCTGGTTTGGCTGCTAACCTAGCTGTAGTAACCACCCTCACTATACCTACCGTTACCTCTATCCTGGCAAATACCCAAAGCAGCTTGCCAACTCCAAACTCTGGAAGTGGTTTAACAGCATCATTATCAACTGGAACTTTGGTTGCTTCCTCTGAGCCGATGTTTTTGGCTCAGACAGCAGTAACTCCAGTACAAAATACTACTGCTGCTGTGAGAGAAGCTTATGATGCTTTGACTCAAGCATTTATTGCTGGTGGTGTTGATCCTACCAACGCCCAAAGAAATGCGGCTAATATGCTAATCGCTTTAGCTAGCGTAAAATATGCCGCCCCCCTTGGCGGTGGCGTGAATATACGGCAAATTAATCGCATAGCAACTTTAATTGAACCTGCGATCGCAGCTTTACCAGGTTTGCGAAGAGCAGTTACTGATAATCCCAATTTATCGTTAACAACATTTCGCCAAGTTCAAGCAACAATTGGCGTTTTAGAACCTATGGCTCTTTTGGTCAGAGTAGTTAATGAAAATGTCTAAGAAAGCGGAACTAAGCTAGGCGTAGTTTCCTATCTTTGACAGCTACAGGGGATTAAATAAGGTCAGATTTGGATAAGAATTACTCCAAGTCTGATTAATTTTTATTCCGCCTAATAAACCTCTCCAGAACTTATTGGTGCTAACCCACAGAACCCTTGTAGAGAGGTGCCATGGCACCTCTCTACATTCATTTGTGAAGGGATTTAATGATTTTATTTTCCGCCCCTAGCAAAGTGCAGCCAATATATAGAGAAAGTAGTTAAGATATTGGCAGCTATATTTACTGCTACTACGATTGAAAAGTAGTAACCTGGATAGAAATGCTAACCAAGAGCTTACCTGCGTTACTGGTAAGATTATGCCTGTACCAAAAATGACTTCCCGCACTAGCCAGAATACCAACAGTGTAATCCGCTCGATTCAATATCGCGACTTGGAAGCTATTGAACAGCTATATCCTGAGACGGAAGTAGCCGATAGTTCCTCTGTTGATTTGAGTCAGCAGCTACAACGAGTGCGGCGGTGGTATGGTCCATTAAAGTTTTTCAGCTTGTTTCCCAATCCTTGCCAATATGAGTTCTGTGCTTATGTTGCTGAACAAAATCAGCAGATGCGGGGGATGATTCAGGTTTCTCCGTTTAACCGCACGCGCAGCACTTGGCGGGTTGAACGGGTATTGGTAGCAAAAGATCAAGAACCAGGCAGCACTAAGGGAAATGGAGATATTGGCTCTCAGTTGTTGCGACACTGTTTTGAGAAGATTTTAGAGGCAAGCACTTGGTTGTTGGAAGTGAATGTTCATAACCACTCAACTTTGGCACTTTATCGGCAGAATGGATTTCAACCACTGGCACAGCTAACATATTGGGCGATCGCACCAGAGTCACTACAAGAATTATCCCAGCGTGAACCAGATTTGCCCAACCTATTACCAGTAAGTAACGCTGATGCCCAGCTACTTTATCAACTTGATACCGTAGCAATGCCACCTTTATTGCGTCAAGTTTTTGACCGCCAAATTCAAGACTTTAAAACTAGCGTTGTTAGTTCTTTGTTTACGGGTGTTAAGCAATGGCTCAAGCACAATAAAAACGTCAGTGGCTATGTCTTTGAACCACAACGTAAGGCGGCAATTGGTTATTTTAATATAAAACTCAGTCGGGATGGCTCCCAAGCGCACCAGGCTCAATTAACCGTACATCCTGCATATACCTGGCTGTACCCAGAGTTATTGTCCCAAATGGCAAAGGTGACACAAGATTATCCATCCCAATCTTTGCATCTAGCTTCAGCCGATTATCAACCAGAGCGGGAAGAATACTTTGAACAGATAGGCGCAGAGCGAATTGAACATACCCTGCTGATGTCTCGTTCAGTCTGGCATAAAATTCGAGAAACTAAGTTAAAACCTTCAGAAGGTCTGGAATTGGTTCTTCAAAGTCTGCAACCTGCTCGTCAACCTGTACCGAGTCGCATAGAATTGATTAACCAGATTCCTAAACCGCCTCAAACTCCTAA
>JBARVL010000470.1:0-2764 GCA_049646245.1 Crinalium sp.
AGTGTAAATAGCAGCTTGCGGTTGACATTAGCTTTGGGGTTGAAAGAGACAGCAACGTGATCAATTTCTTGGGGGCTAATACCACCGACTTCTAAGCAATAGCGAATTGACTCGGCGGGGAAACCAGCCCAATGCTTAACTCTAGTAAAGCGTTCTTCTTCTACCGCAGCTACTAACTCACCATTTTGAATCAGACTAGCGGAAGCGTCACCGTGATAAGCGTTAATTCCCAGGATATTCATGCAGTTTTGTCTAAATATGTGTAATTGAAGATAGGTTTTTAGTGCAGAAATTAATATTAGGATTTGCTACGTTTTAGTAATTTTTCATTTTCTATTAATTTAAGAGATAACAAAATTTCTGCTAAAGTACGCTGTAAAGCATAATATATACCTGCCCACCCATCTAGGATACCTTTGTTAAGGATTAAGCAGTAAATCAAGATTACGAAGGGGGCGAGAATTTTTTGTTTACGGATGCGATCGCCTAAACTCAATTCCTCATTGGGCGTTTCTAGGATTTTTTTCGCTTCTATCATTAAATAGCGGTCTTGCGCCCATAACCATCTACTTAGGGATTTACGGTCATCATGGTAGATATAAGAATTTAGCATACCAGATTTACCATTAACTTTTAATAGCTGGGTATGTCCATCATCTATATATAAAGATTTTTCTTTTCTAAATAGTGCTTCACGAGGCGGTAGAAGTGTACCTCGCAGAGGCTTTCCAAAAACGCAATATTTAAATTGGATTTTATAGCTATCTAATCGGTTTTCCTGCTGTAAAGCTTTAATTTCAGCAATTAATTCATTAGTTAATACATAATCTGCGTCTAATGATAGTACCCACTCGGAGTTAATTTGTTTTAGTCCGTAGTTCCATTGATTACCGTGTGTATCAAATGTGCGCTGAAATATTTCTACTTGTGGGTAGGATTTGAGAATTTCTAATGTTTCGTCGTTGCTGTAGCTGTCAATTACTACTATTCTTTTTGCCCATGCTAGTTTTTGAAGGGTACGATCTATATTTGGGGCTTCGTTGAAGGTTAGAATTAAGGGGGTTATTTCCTCAAGCATGGATTTTTTTTAACGCAAAGGACGCAGAGGTTAGCGCAGAGGGCGCAAAGGGAAGAATTAAGTTATAAAATTTAGTAATAAGTTTTTATTTAGATAGGCTTTTTCGCTTCCATAATGATTGTGTGGGGATATAAGAAATCTGTCTCGTTTTCTTTGGAGAGGATTTCTTCTCCTACTAAGTCTGATTCTTTGGTGGGAAGTTTAAAACTGATATCAATGAAGCCAGCGTTTTTAGCTATTTCGGTGAGATAAGTTTCATCTAAGGCTGTTAAGTGTTCTCCATCACAAAAAATGAAGTTGGCTAATCTTCCGCCTATACTACTTCTGTTGTAAGGGAAATCGCTACTAAACCAAGCTATATCTCCTTCAGTATATTTGCGATATGCGTTTCCTGCGTGAGGTGCGCCTACCCGTATTCCTCCACCGGAATGTAGTGCTTTAAACATTTGTTCAAAGTGTGTGGGAAGGTAGGATTCTGGTAAATGTTCTATAACATGATGGGAATAAAATATTTCAACTGAATTATCACGAAATGGTAATGGATCTAAAAGATTAGCCCATAAGTCTATTTTGGCACTGATGAAGTTTGCATCTACATTCAACCATCCATTAATATAATTTCCTTGTCCAGGACCTAAATGTACTTTTAAACCTTCTTTGGGAGAGCGAAAATTTTTATAAATCCACGCATTAGTACGCATGGGGTAACGAAATAAGGAATAAAATGTACGTTTCAGGATTGGAGGAATCATCAGATATTTTAAATAGGTTGCTGTTTGTTGATAATCGCGCTATAAACTGTAATTAGTTTACCTGCAATCTGCTCCCAAGTATATTCTTCTAGGATAAGCTGACGAGCGCGATCGCTCATCTGTTTTACCACATTTTGATCGCTAAGTAAGCTTTGGATAGCAAATGCTATTTTATCTTCATCCAAGTCAGTTACATAACCAAGTTGATGTTTTTCTACGACAGAAGCTAAAGCCACGCCTGGGGTAACAATTACAGGTAAACCTGCTGCTAAGGCTTCTAAAACTGCAATTCCAAAGTTTTCTGAGTGGGAAGTAAGAGCAAATATATCCGCACCTTGGAGTAATAATTGTTTCATTTCACCGCTAACAAAGCCACAGCGATGGGTGTGTTGCTGCATATTAGTTGATTGCAAAAGTGTATCAATCTCTGCTTCATATTCTGGATCTCCACTACCAGCAAGTACAAAAGTAAAAGGAAAATTAGCTAATTTTGCTAAAGCAGGAATTAGATAATTTAAACCTTTTTTGGGGTGCAGGCGTGACATGAATAAAATTACAGGTTGATTGTCTGCAACTTTGAGGAGTTGGCGTAATTTTTGACGCGCTGATGGTAATTGCGTTGGTACAAAAAGACCCAGTGGTAAAATAAAATTAGCTGCTTTAAAACCGAGTTGAGATGTTTCTTGCTGTTCCTGTTCAGATGTGAAGTGTAATGCTTGACTATGAGCTATATTTGTGTATTCTATAATATTTAAGTAAATTTGTTTTTTCTGGGCGCTTTGTTGCAATGACCATTCACATAATTGTCCAATAGGACGGACAATATAAGGTATGTTTTTTAAACGTGCGATCGCCATTGCCATTGTAGACGGATAAGAAAAAATGGCGTGGATGTGCAAAAGTTGATAATCATCAATATGTTGCCACAACCATT
>JBARVL010000471.1:0-4924 GCA_049646245.1 Crinalium sp.
TTGTGTTAATGGATATGCAGATGCCAGATATGGATGGAATTGAAGCCACTAAAATTATTTGTAAAAACTCTTTAAATAACCAACGACCAAAAATTATTGCGATGACAGCAAGTGCTAGGGAAGCAGATAAACAGGCGTGTTTAGAAGCGGGTATGGATGATTATGTTTCTAAACCTATAAAAATAGAGGAGTTAGTAAATGTATTAAGTCAATTAGCAGTTAGCAATTAACAATTAACAATTAACAATTAACAATTACCTTCTCCTCCCTCCTCCCTCCTACAGTCACCCCTTGTAGGCTTTTTTGTTACGCGATCGTAAACTAAAATTACTAAATCTAAGAGGCTAAATGTGCATTTATTAATTCCAGCCGCAGGAATGGGGCGTAGGATGGGGAGCGATCGCAATAAACTCCTGCTAACATTACTAGGTAAACCTTTGCTTGCTTGGACGCTGATCGCTGCTGAAGCATCCGATGATATAACCTGGATTGGGATTATATCTCAACCGTCGGATTGGGGAGATATCAAAGATATCCTTGCACAAGTATCACTGACTAAACCTGTGGAACTCATTAACGGAGGCGAAACCCGTCAGGAGTCGGTTTACAATGGATTGCAAGCACTACCAGATGAGGCTGAAAGAGTATTAATCCATGATGGTGCTAGGTGTTTGGCGACACCAGATTTATTTAATCGCTGTGGGGAAGCGTTGCTGAGTTGTGACGGTTTGATTGCAGCTATCTCCGTCAAAGATACTATTAAAGTAGTTGATCATGGCATAATTCAAAGTACACCCGATCGTAGTCAACTTTGGGCAGCACAAACACCTCAAGGGTTTAATGTCCCGTTGCTGAAACAATGTCACGATCGAGGTCGTCAGTTAGGATGGGAAGTTACAGATGATGCTGCATTATTTGAAAAATGCGGTTTTCCGGTGCGGATTGTGGAGGGAGAGGAGACGAATCTGAAGGTGACAACTCCAGTAGATTTAGCGATCGCAGAGTTTATTCTCCGTCAGCGTTTAAAATAGAATGATTATTCATTCGCTTTCATTAACTTGTAGGGGGTTAAGTCCGCGTCTGCGGACTTTTTTATTTTGTTGATTCTTTCTTACAGGCTGAAGCCTGAAGCTATACAAACAAAGCCCGCCTGCGCGGGCTCAAACAGCCAAGCTTTGCCTAGACGCAGGGTGAGTTTGACTTATATTATTATTTACCTACAAACATAAAAATTGTCTATGGCATTCGATATTTATTGTGCTGACTTAAAAAAACTCAACTCTCTTACTAAATATCCTTCAATTCCCACTTATCATGCTCTCGGAGAGAGAGGTAAACTATCTGAAGTTGTACAAGTTAATTTTGCCAATCAATTTATAATCGGAACAGAAAAAATTGATGGTACAAATGCTAGAATCATTTGTTTTCCAGAAGGTTATATTTTAGGCAGTAGAGAAGAACTACTTTATGCTAAAGGTGACTTAATTGGCAATCCAGCAATGGGTATTGTAGAAGCTTTAAAACCTCTCGCAGAGCGTATATACAACAAGACTGTATCAAACTCAATCACTGTATATTATTTGGAATTTTACGGCGGTAATATCACTGCTGCTAGTAAAAACTATACCAGTAAAGGTACTACTGGTTACAAGTTGTTTGACTGTGTATTGATTCAAAACTATGAAGAGCTATTAACTATGCAGTTAAAAGATATTTCTTTATGGCGTGAACAAAGTGGACAGTATTTTTTACCAGAAGAATCACTTAGTAGTTATCCCCATATACAATGGAGAAGCAGACTTACCCGACTTATTAAACTGCTTGAAACCACAAACTTATCCAGCAGAGCTAGTTGAGTATTTATTAATAGATAATAACAGTAGCGATCGCACTGCTAGTATCATACAAGAATCGTCTCACCAACAAATAAATCTGCGCTTAATATTTATCAATATAAAAGCTAGGATTGCAGCAAGTAAATTATTGTTTTGACTGAGGCAAATTTGGTGTAAAAAACTTTAATAAAAGCAATATTTTGTTTCAAAAATATACTTTAACACATCTTTTTCTCCCTTTTGTCAAACTGCAAACTTAGGAGTTTGCTAACAAATATCTATTACTCAAGATAGATTTACTGAGCAAAAATCCGCCAAATTACCAGAAACAGCTAAAAAAATTGCTCGTATATCAGATTAAAAATGATATGTTTTAATCATTGGATAATTAACCACAGATATCCACTTTTAATATTTATTTAAAATAACTAATGCTTGCTCCCTCTGATTTACCTTGCCATCAAACAATAGATCGTCATCCCCTGACAGTTCCCCCTGAAACTAAGGTATCTGAAGTTGTGACGCTGATGAGCTTTTCACGCGCAAGCTGCGTGTTAATTACTCAACAGCGCAGGTTAGTTGGTATCTTCACAGAAAGAGATGTTGTCAAACTCACCGCCGCAGGTATGGCATTAGCAGATGTTGAGATTGCTGCTGTGATGACTAAGCAATTAATCACACTCAAAGAATCTGCCGCCAACAATGCTTTGAGTGTAGTTTCTCTGCTACGCCAGCATGGGATACGTCATTTACCAGTAGTCAACGAACTTCAAGAACTAATTGGTATTGCGACACCTCAAAGTATTCGTGCAATTCTGCAACCTGCTGATTTATTAAAATTAAGATTAGTAGCTGATGTAATGACAAATGAGGTAGTTAAAGCTTCTGTTACTGCATCAGTATTTGATTTAGCCCAATTAATGGCTACACATCAAGTTAGCTGTGTTGTGATTGTCAATGATCCGACTCAGCAGAATTTCATCCCAGTTGGAATTGTTACAGAACGCGATATTGTGCAACTGCAAGCAATAGGTGTGGACTTCACTTCTATTGTAGCAGAAACGGTAATGAGTACTCCTTTATTACTAACAAAAAAGAGAGAAAATCTTTGGTTGGCACATCAACAAATGATTAAGTACCGCATCCGGCGATTAGTTGTTGTTGGGGATGGCGGGGAAGTGGCGGGAATTGTGACACAAAGTAGCTTGCTGCAAATTTTTGACCCCTTAGAAATGTTGGAATCGCTAAATGCGTTACAACAATTGGTGGAAGAAAAGACAAGCCAGTTGCGAGTTGTTAATGAGAAACTACAAAGTGAAGTTATCCAACGCCAACAAGCACAAATTGCACTGCAAGATCAGATGTCTTCTGAACGACTGATGGGAGCAATTGCGACTCGTATCCGTCAATCTTTAAACTTAGAGGAAATTCTGAATACAACTGTCCAAGAAGTACAGCAATTTCTGGGGTGTGACAGAGTTTTACTGTATCAAATTTTCCCCAATGGTACAGGATCGGTTGTTACTGAGGCAGTAAACCAAAATTGGTCTCCAATTTTAGGAAAAGTATTTCCCAAAGAAGTATTTCCCCAAGAGTATCATCAAGAATACATTCAAGGAAAGATTAGAGCGATCGCCAACGTAGAAAATGGTGAAGTCATACCTTGCTTAATTGAATTTCTCCACAACTTGCAAGTAAAAGCCAAGCTGGTAGTTCCAATTATTCAGGAAGAACAACTTTGGGGGTTACTAATTGCTCATCACTGTAGCACACCCAGAGAATGGCAGCAATTAGAAATTGATTTATTAGAACAACTAGCTACACATATTGCGATCGCCTTAAAACAATCTCAACTTTATCAGCAAGTTCAAACTGAATTAATTGAGCGTCAACGCGCAGAAGAAAAACTCACACAATTAGCAACACTACTGCAACAAACTAATGATGAATTAGAAATTAGAGTAGAGCAACGCACCACAGAATTACAACATATTTTAGCACAATTACAAACAGAAATTGCCGACCGTAAACGAGCAGAAGCCGAACTTGTCAAAGCTTTAGAAAAAGAAAAGGAACTCAGTACACTTAAATCTCGCTTCGTCACCGTTGCCTCCCATGAGTTCCGTACACCCCTAGCCACAATTCTGATTGCTACTGAATTATTGAAAGGTTATGGTCATAAATTCAGCGAAGAAAAGAAAAACAAACAATTTAATATGATCAAAACTGCTGTTCAAAGAACAACTAATTTACTCGATCAACTACTCTTAATTAGTAAAACAGCATCAGGAAGAATTGAATTTAACCCCAAACCCATCAAAGTCAAAGAATTTTGTGGCGAAATTTTGGAAGAAGTAGAACTACTTCAAGGACAAAAGCATTCTTTTATCTTTACTTGTCAGGAAGAAGAATTTAACGTTGAAATGGATGAAAAGCTTCTGAGGCAAATGCTCACCAATTTACTATCTAATGCCGTTAAATACTCGCCTAAAGGTGGCAATATTCATTTCCATCTAGCTTGCAAAAATCAACAGGTAATTTTTAAAATTCAAGATCAAGGAATTGGTATCCCAGTTCCAGACAGAGAAAGATTATTTGAAACATTCCATCGAGGTAGTAATGTCGAGGCTATTCCTGGAATTGGGCTAGGTAATACAATTATTAAGAATGCTGTAGAAGCACATGGCGGAAGCATTACACTTGAAAGTGAGGTAGATGTGGGAACAACCTTCACTGTTTATCTTCCTATCCGTCAAGTTCGCGGTGAAATTAGTTGTAGCAGCCCAGTCGAGCCGCACAATGATTAA
Source organism: Crinalium sp. (assembly GCA_049646245.1). Taxonomy (GTDB): domain Bacteria; phylum Cyanobacteriota; class Cyanobacteriia; order Cyanobacteriales; family PCC-9333; genus Crinalium. The sequence goes on from JBARVL010000471.1 coordinate 4,643, forward strand.
TATGGCAAAACTGAAGCTTTTAACAGTATTTCTCAGTAATGAATGTTTAATAACTTCATTTCAGGAATTAACCAATTATTCTCTGAAGTATTTATTAATAAGTTAAGGAATAAGTAGGTCAACCTAATTAAATATAAGATGTGATTTTTGAACTCCCTCTGCCCCTCTGCCCCTCTGCCCCTCTGCTTCTTCTGCCCCTCTGCCCCTCTGCCCCTCTGCCCCTCTGCTTCTTCTGCCCCTCTGCCCCTCTGCCCCTCTGCTTCTTCTGCCCCTCTGCCCCTC
>JBARVL010000472.1:0-2758 GCA_049646245.1 Crinalium sp.
ACAGAAAAGAAAGTTTCTGTAGCTGTGAAATTTGCGAATCTTGGTCAAAAAATTATTGATCCTAAGATTGGTAAGTTGCAACGTTTGGAATAAGTTAGAACCCCACCCTAACCCTCCCCTTATCAAGGGGAGGGAAAATTCAAAGTCCCCCTTCTTAAGGGGGATTTAGGGGGATCTCTTCGGAAGTTTTGTAAGTTAGAACCCCACCCTAACCCTCCCCTTATTAAGGGGAGGGGAAATTCAAAGTCCCCCTTTTTAAGGGGGATTTAGGGGGATCTCTTCGGAAGTTTTGTAAATTTATTATCTACAAGATTTGCCGGATTTAAATTGCTTCAACACAAATATAGATTGGTTACATTTTTTGCTGTTATTTGAGCCATGATTATCCTCCTTTTACCTTTCCGCAGTTGAGCAAAAAATATGCAGCTTGATATTGTGTAATTTCTTGCTTACCATTTTTATCTAAATAATGTCCTTTAAAATTTATAACTACTACATCACCAGAATTATACCCAGTTATACGATCTAAAAATGATGGCGGTGCAATCTCGTAAGGTCCGCCAGGATTGATTGTACAACAATCAGGATTTTCTTTGACATACTCCTCAAAATTTTTAGTCCCGATGTAAGTATAAAGTTTTTCTTTTTGATTTTGATTAATAATTCTTTCAGGGATTCTGTGTTCAATCTGATAATTAAAAACTGATTTAATTTTTTCTATATCGCTTAAATAACGCATTTCGGCAAAACAAAATCCTGAATAATTTAAACCAAAGTAAGCGATAAGAACAGTTAAAGGTATGCCGACGAGTAGTGCAGCATGAAAAAGATAAGCACGATCAGTTATTTTGTTCACAGTAAGTTAAAAACCATTATTCCCGTGTAATACATTTTAAGTCCCAAGCGCGATCGCCCACTTTCATTACGCTATATATAAAGTGTCTGCGTAAGTTTTGAATTAGAACCCCACCCTAACCCTCCCCTTATCAAGGGGAGGGAATAAGAACTTTTTTGAGAGGGTTAGAGGGTGGAGTTGCAAGGGCTTTTCCGCAATGCTAATAAAGCTGTACCGAATGCGGCGGCGGTGTGCAGTGGTGGGGTAATAGGTATTTGTAGATGACGGGCGCGAATGTTTGTCCAAGTTGGATTTTTTGCACCACCACCTGCGGTATAAACGCGGGTAAGTTGGGTTGCGCCTAGTTGTTGTAACCTCTGATAACCTAATGCTTCAATACGGGCGATACTTTCGAGTAAACCATGCAGAAATTCTACAGGAGAATCTGGGCGAGGTTCTAATTTTGGGGGTAGATTTGGATCGCTAATGGGGAAGCGATCGCCCTCTTTTAATAATGGATAATAATCTAGAGGACTTTCCTTATTTGCATCAATTTCTTTACTCAGATTTTCTAACTCGCTATCAGTAAAAAATTCTCGCAATACTGCACCACCAGTATTAGAAGCGCCACCAACTAACCATAAATCTCCCAAACGATGACTATAAATACCATAACTGGCATCATCTATTCGGGTATGACTTAATAGTTTTATTACTAAAGTAGAACCAAGAGAAGTAACAGCTTCACAAGGAAAGTTAGCACCACTAGCGATAAATGCAGCAATACTATCAGTAGTGCCAGTACATACAATACAGTCTGAAGGTAAATTAAAGCGACTAGCAATATCTGCCGTTATTTCACTAACTGGAGTTCCTGGGGATAAAACTTGAGGGAATAAGTGACTAAAAGGTTGATTTTCTAACCAAGTAGGATAGCATAAATTTTCGACATCATAACCGAGTTTTAAAGCATTGTGATAATCACTAATACCTAGCTTGCCATGTAATAGAAAAGCTAACCAGTCTGCTTGATGCAAAAAATATGTAGAGGCATTAAATATAACCTCTCTACATTTCCACCACCATAAAAGTTTAGCCAGACTAGAAGTTGCGCTTAATACTGTATGGTTGGGTGGTGCAATTTCTATTAATTTATCCCTTACTGCTACACCCCGCGCATCGTTATATAAGATGGGAGTATCAACAGGTTTACCAGCAGCATCGCAGAGTAAAACGGTGGAGGAAGTACCGTTAATAGCTATAGCTTTAATTTTACTTTTAACTTCAAGGGAAATTTGCTCAATTAAGTTAAATAAAGCTGTTTGCCAAATTGCAGCTAAATCTGTATTTGACTGTATAAAAGGATATTGCGCCTCAGCTTGGATAGCGCCTGCTTTATCAATTATTATAGCACGTGCGCCGGAAGTACCAAAATCAATACCAAGGTATAAATCCATAAGCTTAAAAAAATTGATTAACTAGAGGTACTTTCGCTACTTGGAAATAACCTTTAAATTTGGTGGTGGTTCATCCAAATCTAACCGCACAAAATATCTACTATAAACAATAGTATTTTGTTTCCAAGGCGGTTGCCAATATATATCTTGAATTACTGCCTTACCATTATCCTGATTTTCTGACCATTGAAAAGAAACTAAACCCAGGTTATTGTGTCCTATCACTTCATCGCCTTCTTGTATCCAGCGATTTCGCCAAATCCAAGAGACAAAATCAAATAAAAATGTTAATAATTTAGAACGATTTGAATTAACAGGTTCCTTGAAAATTCTGATATCAGTAAAATTCTTTGCAGTTTGTCTTTTAATCCATTTAATGCTATATCGCCAATCTGGTAAAAATTGAGTATTTTTAACGGCAATTTCCCAGCTTATTTCTTGATTTCCCGAACTCCCATAAATTTGT
>JBARVL010000473.1:0-8895 GCA_049646245.1 Crinalium sp.
GAACTTTATTACTGTCTCATCTAGATGCCAGTTTAGAAGTAGATGATCGGGTATTTGCACTAAAAACTAATTTTTGGGACGATGGTACAATTTCTCCTCATGGTTATCAACTACTGCATTCATTTGATCTAAAGAAAGTTCCTACTTGGATTTGGGGTCAGGATAATTGGCAATTAAGCAGGCAGCTAATCATGCCATCTGGCATGGTAGGGCAAGTAACAGACGATACTACTAACCTACAATTGTCTAATCGCATCCTGATTCAATATCGTTATCAAGGCAAACAGATGGCGATTTTGAAATTACGAGCTTTAATTGGCGATCGCAATTTTCATCACCAACAATCAGCACTAAACTTAAACTTTTCTCAGATACTAGGTTCGCAGCATATATGTTTACAAGCATTTAATTCTAGTTGGCAGGGAACTTCTTGGCATCTGCGTTGGAGTGCAGGTAAATATCACTCGGAAAATGTTTGGAATTGTAATTATTACTATCCAGAAGAAAATAAACGCGGTTTAGGCGATCGCGAAGATCTTTACTCTCCAGGCTACTTAACAGTTAAACTCCAACCAGGAGATATCGTAACCCTAGAAGCTAAAGTAGGATTACCCAATCCTGAACAAGCTCATCTTAATAACTTAGATTTCGAGCAAGCAGTACAGACAGAATTACAACGCTTAACTCAATTGTTTGGCAACCAAATAATCAATAATTCTGCCTTAGATGCTAATAACCTTAAGATTGGAGAACATCAGGAACAATCTTCTAATCCCAATTTACTTTGGCATCAGTTATTGCGATCGAGCGATCAGTTTATTGCTTATCGAGCTTCAATTGGTAAACCAACTGTAATAGCAGGTTATCCTTGGTTTAATGATTGGGGACGAGATACTTTAATCGCATTACCAGGATTAGCTTTAGCAACAAAACGTTTTAGTTTAGCTAAAGGACTTCTAGAAGCTTTTGGGCGTTACTGTCGTAATGGTTTAATTCCTAATACATTTCCCGATGGTGATGCTGAACCTATTTATAACAGTATTGATGCTTCTTTGTGGTGGATTGAAACTTTAGGACTTTACCTAGAAGCTACCCACGATTGGGAATTTTTAGTAGAACAATACCCTGTTTTCCAGCAAATATACACAGCTTTCTGTAACGGTACTTTATACAATATTCAAGTTGATTCCAAAGATAAGTTACTAAATTGGCAAGAGTCAGGTGTGGCAATTACTTGGATGGATGTAGTACTTGACGGTAAACCTATTACACCTCGTTATGGCAAGCCTGTAGAAATTAATGCTTTGTGGTATTCTGCCTTATGTTGGGCAATTCGCTGGACTGAGGAACTTGAACATCAAGGAATTTTTAGTGTTATAAGTTGGCAAGATCAGCGAAATGACTATGCTCAACTCGCCACCAAGGTCAAGCTTTCTTTACAAAAGTTTTGGAATCCAGCCCAGCAATATTTTTACGATACGATTGAGCCTAATGAGCAGCCTAATTCTCAAATCCGACCTAATGCAGTTTTAGCTCTTTCCTTGTATCACTGTGGGTTTTCAGTAGAGCAAGGAATAGCAGTATTAAAGGTAGCACGCGATCGCCTCCTCACCCCCTACGGTCTGCGAAGCCTCGATCCAGCAGATCCAAATTATATTGGTAACTATGCTGGAGATAGATACCATCGTGATGCTGCTTACCATCAAGGCACAGTTTGGAGTTGGCTAATAGGTTCCTTTATCCGCGCCTGGAAACGTTTTTACCAATCAGAACCAATACCGTTTGATTGGCAACCTTTATTAGACCATTTCCAGCAGGAAACTTGTCTTGGCTCAATTTCCGAAATTTTTGACGGCGATCCACCTTATTCACCCCAAGGAGCATTTGCTCAAGCTTGGTCTGTGGCTGAATTAATTCGCCAGCACTTCCTCAGTGCGTAAAAATGGCTGTACAGTGACACATTATTTGTCGCTAATTCAAACTATTGTAGCCAAAGGAAGAATTTTCCCTTTCCCCTTCAACTTAAATAACCGATAGCTTATTAATTGCTGCGGTGCGAACAAGATGATTAGCATCTTCTGCTAAAAATATCAGAACTTCTGGGGGGGTATTCGGATGAGAGGCGATCGCATATCTTTCTAACCAAGAGGAAGAACGATACCATTTTGTTAGTAATTCTCTGGTAGCCATTGGGTGTAACAATACCAGTAAGCGACTTAAACAAGGTGTAGAAGATTTAGCATATTTTTCTATAAATTTATCTGAACCTTCTACTTGGCGAGCGAGCAAGTTTTTAATTGCTGCTAACTGAATTGGTTTATTTTTACCTCCTCTTTTAGCCATTTCTTGTAATACATAAATTGGCGCATTATAATTATTAGCTACAGCTAAACGCACCTCAATATTTTTATCCCTAGATAATTGCTCTAAAACAAGGGGGGGAGTTTTAATATGTTTAGCTACACCAACTCTAATTAGTCGTGATTCGCTGGTTGCTAGTTGGCTGAGAATATCTGCGTTAGTTTCAGGATTATTAACATCTCTGAATGCTTGAATAATTTGTTTACTTGATGCAATATTAAAATTATTAATAGCATTAAAAGCAACTTCTTCAACAACATAGTTCTCATCTTTTAAAAATTGCTCTAATAAAACTGTAGTTGTATTATAATTATTAGCAACTGCGGCGCGGACTTCCCACTTTTGATGTTTAGCTAACTTTTCTAAAATTTGTTGGAAAATATGAGGATTACGAGCTACAGCCATACTCAATCGCCAATTTTTAGACTTTGCTAATTGCTCAAGAATATTTTGAGAAGTTGCCGGATTTTGAGCTATATTAGCAAATTTGTTAATAGCAGCTTCTTGAACTTCTTTGACTTCATCTTTGAGTAGTTGCTCGATAATTGCGATCGCAGTATTAGAATTATTAGCTAAAGCTTGGCGAACATAAGCATCAGCATCTTGGGCTAATTCTGTTTGCAGGTAGAGAGGTATATTGCTATTCTCAGCTACTTCTAAACGAACTCTAAAATCTTTATCTGCTGCTAATTGCTCTAAAACATTTGGTGGCGTATTGGAATGAGCCGCAACTTGTTGACGAATTACTACCCCTTTACTTCGAGCAAGTTCTGTTAGCAATTCTACAGTAGCCTCTCGATTCGTTACAGCTTGGTATTGAGATTTAAAATTATCTAAAATTGTAAAACTAATTTTAGGATGTGCTGCGGCTGATTCACGCACGTACTCCAAATTATCGCCGACTAATTGCTCTAAAATATGCCAAGGTGCGTTAGGATTTTCAGCTACACATCGGCGCACACCTACATGGTTATCTACTGCTAGTTGCTCTAAAACTGGGGTGGAAGTATGAGGATTAAGCGCGATCGCCTTTCGCAGTCTTTGATCTAAAATGGGTAACAAAAATTCAGGAATTAATCCCATCGCCCATAATTTTGCTTCGATTTTCCAGTCGCGCTGTAAAAGATATTTTAACATGGCAGCTTTGACAATTGGCTCGAAATTATCGCTGCTTACTTCACCCCAATTAATATGTAATTTTGCTGTTTCTACCAATTCAGTATTTTGGGCTTCCAGTTCTTCCCCTATAAGTATCCAAGAGTATTCTTGGCAAATATTCCTAGTTTGAATAATTTTTTCTAAAGCATTTTTGGGGGTATGAGGATTATTTAGTATTGCTATTACAGCGTCATAATCAGCGTATTCTGCTATCCACTCAAAAAACCATTTTGGTAATTCTTGTTTTTTCAACACTTCGCGCCATTGAGATGAAGAAAAACGCGATCGCCAATTAAAATTTTGTTGAATTATCTGAGGAAAGACAGGATTTGCCAGTAATTGTTTAGGAAAACCCATGCCTAAATTGAAAAGAACATTTGCAGGTGTATTAGGATTAGCAGCAACTCCTTTGCAGATTGCTAAATCTGGACTCACTGCTAATTCTTGCAATAATTCAGGATCGGCGCTGGGATTTTTAGCTACTATCCGCGCTAATTCAATACTTTCTTTAGCCAACTTCCGCAACTGTTCTGGTGGAGTATGAAGATTAGCTGCTTGTTGTTTGGGTGTCGTCATACGATTAAGCTAACGCGCATCTAAATTGTACATTTTATAATTGAGAGAAAAGTTATCAAACACAATACCCCTCTCTCCTCCCTCCTCTCTCCTCCCTCTCTCAAATATAAAATGCGCGAAACACAACAGCTTAATATAGCGTTCCCATAACCATCCCAACTAGGGGTCGGTTAAAACATCAACATCTGAACGACAATAATTACTTATTGCTAGTTCAACAACAAAAGTTGATCAATAGGACATTAATTTGACAACGGTGACAAATAATTAGTCAATTTTAATTAAGAATGGCTCAGGCGGGACTTGAACCTGCGACCTTGGGATTATGATTCCCCTGCTCTAACCAACTGAGCTACTAAGCCTTGTTTTGTTTATCCACCTTCGTTAGTATAGCACAGAGTAAATGAAAATGGCTACCAGTTGATCAAATTTTTGGTTCTTCCGTACTTAGGGTGCTAAATTTTGAGAAAAATGTTGTTCTTTGCTCAAAATAGCCAACTATCTCAGGAGTGCCACCGTTTAAGGATTATCACACTTTTTTGATAGGCGATCGCATCCCTTCTTTACTTCGTTAAACCATGTTCCAGTGCATAACGCACTAACTCAGTACGGCTATTAGTTCCCGTCTTACTAAATAAACGGCTAACGTATTTCTCCACATTGCGAACACTGGTTTCCAAGCGTCGAGCAATTTCCTTATTCATTAGCCCTTGCGCCACCAAATCTAAGACACTTTGCTCTCTAGGTGTTAAATCAATGCGGATAGGTGAAGGTGTTTGAGTGATACCGCTACCATGTTGTAGCATACCTCTAATTTCTGCTATTTGCCTTGCAATGTCCTCTAAATCTGTAGTAGTGCTTGCTGCTTGAGTTGTAGCTGCACGACGTTCTAACAAGTTTTCTACAATTGCCACCAACTCATCTGGATCAAAGGGTTTAGGGAGATAAGCATCACACCCAGCTTGATAGCCTTGGATACGATCAGACTTCATCCCTCTAGCAGTTAAAAATACTACTGGCAAAGCCTTAAAACGAGCGTCTTCCCGCAGTTCTTGAAGAAACTGATAGCCATTTACCTGCGGCATCATCACATCACTAATGACTAAATCAGGGGGACTTTTCTGCAAAAAATCCCATGCTTCACGGGCGTTACTGGCTACCTGTACATTAAAACCACTATCTTCTAAATAAGCTTGTACAGCTTCGCGTAATCCAGGTTCATCATCTACCAGTAACAATTGTGCTGCCATCTTGATTTCTTGATACTACTAAACCTTACTCTAGCAATTAGTGATTAGCGATTAGCTGTTAGTTGTCACAGATCAAATATTGGTTAACATCTGCGTTTATCTGCGGTTAATTAAAAAAAATTATGATTTACGCAGAGATCCCCCTAAATCCCCCTTAAAAAGGGGGACTTTGAAGTTCCCCCCTTTTTAAGGGGTTGCTCAGGGGGATCGAGATTTCAAGCTTGCGGTGGGTAAGTCCTAAAAATAATAATTCAGGAGTAGAAATAGTTAATAATTCCTCCTGAATTATTGACTATTTACCGAATCACAAAACACAACAAAGCCAAACCAGCGTTAATCAAATAAAAAACACCAACAACCTGAGTTTCTGACCAACCACTAAGCTCTAAATGATGGTGTAAAGGAGCCATTTTGAACAAACGCTTACCAACCCCATCTGACCCTTTTGTAGCTTTGTAGTAACTAACCTGAGCAATTACTGACAAAGATTCAACAAAGAAAATACCACTCAGGATAAACAACGTCCAAAGGCTGTTAGTTAGCAAACCAACTGCACCAAGCGCACCGCCCAAAGCTAGAGAACCAGTATCACCCATGAAAACACGCGCGGGGTTACGGTTATGCACCAAAAAGCCCAAGTAACTACCGCTCAGACAAGCACAGAACAGCATGAGATTGGGTGATGTCGGTGCTACGATTGCGCCAAGACCTAAAAGTGCGATCGCACCTGTCCCTGCGGCTAGTCCATCTACCCCATCGGTGAGATTTGTCGCATTATTTTCTGCTGCCAGCACAAATACAGCCAAAGGCCAAAACAGCAATCCTAAAGGTAGGACTAAATTAAATGGCAAATCAATAGTTGTAATCTTCGAGCCTTGACTCCAGGTTAACCACAGACAGAAGAGAATTCCAATCCCAATCTGTAAAGCTAACTTCATCTGGGGCGAAATGCCTTTGTTAGATTTTTTGAGTAGGATTTGCCAATCATCTACCCAACCAATAAAACCGTATGCCAAAGTCATCAAGCTGACAGCAACAACATCTGGGTTAAATCGTGACCACAGCAAAGCTGCTACTACCCCTACTGGCACAATAAACACCCCACCCATTGTGGGAGTGCCTGCTTTTTGCAAATGTGCTTGGGGGCCATCTTCCCGAATAAATTGCCCCATTTTCAGTTTTTGCAATAATGGGACAACCCAGTAACCCAAAATAGCAGTAGCTACAGCACAAGTCCAAAGTGGCAAGGTTAGTGATACGGCTTGCCAAGACACTCGACCTGCTATCCGATCAAGCATCAAAGCTGCAAGGCTTAATCCTATGCCTAATGTGATCAGCAGATTGAAGCCTGATGGGTTGAACGAGCGTCCAGAAAATAATTTTGCGTCCACAGTAGGTTTCCCTTTGACTCCTCACATCCAGTCCGAATTGCCAGCTATCTTTTTTTTGATCTATTGATACAGACTTGGGATATTTTGTCTGTACACTCAATCTTCAGGCTATTTTGTACAAACTATTCCATATCACCGAGATCATCATCTTCATCTAGGTCATCGAAGGAATTATCATCGACACCCATCAAATCAGATATTCCCTCTTCTTCCTCTACATAGCCTTCTTCGCCTTCTTGACGCGCTATTAGACGACCATTGGATTCTAGCCAATCGAGAATTGGAAGTTCTTGTGGTTTAGGAATGACCGCAGCAGGTTGAAAACGAGATTCTTGACGTAAGGAAGGGTTATACATAATCAGGATGCTACTTAAAAATTGGACATCTAGAGTTTATCACTGCGAGAATAGAATGGACTACTTAGATCTCTAAATTTGTCAAGCGTTAGATGAAAAAATTTATTTCTAGCGGTCAGAGGTCAGGTTTTAGAGGGAGGAGGGAGGAGAGAGGGTTTAGCTAAATACTTATTTAATTACAGGAGTGAAAATTAATTATGAAGAAAGCAAAATTGTTAGAAGCGATCGCCGGAAAAAATCGTGGTTTACTAGCAACTGAAGTAGATAAACAAGCGATTCTTGCCGCAGTTACCCAATTAGAAGAGCGTAACCCTACTCCTCAACCATTTGAGGCGCTTGATTTACTAGAAGGAAATTGGCGACTACTATACACTAGCAGCGATGAGCTATTAAGAATAGACAACTTTCCCTTGTTGAAACTAGGTCAAATCTACCAATGTATTAGGGCAAAAGACTCAAGAGTTTACAACATAGCTGAAGTTTATGGTTTACCTTACCTAGAAGGTTTAGTTAGTGTTGCTGCTAAATTTGAGGTGCTATCTAAAATTCGGGTTCAGGTAAAATTTGATCGCTCAATAATTGGTTTACAACGTTGGGTTGGCTATGAATCACCGAATGAATTTATTAGACAAGTTGAAAACGGCAAAAAGTTTCCTGCTATTGATTTCAAAATTAACAGTAACAATCAACAAGGCTGGTTAGATATTACTTATCTCGATCAAGATTTGCGAATTGGACGGGGTAATAAAGGGAGTGTGTTTGTGTTAACCAAGATTTAAATAACTAATCTATGGCTGCACAATTAATATCATGTTCTTTTCTTACAGGATAAAGCCTGAAGCTATACAAACAAAGGCTGCCTACGCAGCCTAAGATAAATTTACTAATAGGTTTTTTCTGTATAACAATCATACGATAAAATATGAATTTTCCTCTTCACGTCTCACCGCTAATCAGGCTTTCGCAAGGATACTTAAATCTGCTAGAAGCTTGCCCGCGTAAGTTTCAACACATCTACTTTGATCAATTAGGTTCTCTACCCAATATAGAACAACACGATAAGCAAACTTGGGGTAATCGCTTTCACTTATTAATGCAGCAACGTGAATTAGGATTACCAGTTGAATCTTTAGTTGAAGAGGATGTACAATTACAGCGATGGGTAACATCATTAATCAGTGCAGCGCCAGAAATTTTAACATCAAATCCAGAAACATTCCGTCAAAGTGAACATTGTCGAACCTTGAATATTGACGGTTATGTACTTACTGTAATTTATGACTTATTAATTGCAGATGATGAGAAAGCACAAATTTTAGACTGGAAAACTTATCCTAAACCTAAACATCAACGCGGGTTAGCCAAAGATTGGCAAACTCGTTTATATCTCTATGTTTTGGCAGAAACAAGCGATTATTTACCTGAACAAATTTCGATGACTTACTGGTTTGTGCAATCGCAACCACAACCAGAAAGTTTAAAATTTAGTTATAATGCTACGCTGCACGAACAAACTAAACGAGATTTAACAAACTTATTAAAAAAATTAACAGATTGGCTGCAACGCTATCAGGAAACAGGCGAAGATTTTCCTCAAGTATCCGCAACAGCCAATCTTTGTCACTATTGTAATTTTACTATTCGTTGTGAGCGATCGCCCGAAGTTTCCACCGCCACCAATCGGGAAAAATTACCCAATTTAGCTGAAATTCAGGAAGTTAGTTTGTAACATTCCTTAATTAGATTTCAACCGCTTGGAAATTTGACTAGCTAACCCGCTAATAATTGCACCACCCATGAGGA
>JBARVL010000474.1:0-3700 GCA_049646245.1 Crinalium sp.
AAGGCATTCTGCCCAACGGCGATACAGTTTTACGTCACCCTAGCGATGAGGAGCCACTTTCCGCTCTCGCTTTCAAAATCATGGCAGACCCTTATGGACGTTTGACCTTTGTTAGGGTATACTCTGGGGTTCTCAAAAAAGGCAGTTATGTCCTCAATTCAGCTAAGGGTAAGAAGGAACGGGTTTCACGCCTAATTATTTTGAAAGCTGATGACCGGATTGAAGTTGATGAACTGCGGGCGGGAGATTTAGGCGCGGCTTTAGGACTGAAAGATACCTTTACAGGGGATACAATTTCTGAAGAAGGTCATCCTGTAATTCTGGAGTCTCTGTTCATTCCTGAGCCAGTGATCTCAGTGGCGGTTGAACCGAAAACTAAACAAGATATGGAGAAGCTCTCCAAAGCACTCCAATCCTTGTCAGAAGAAGACCCTACTTTCCGAGTTAGCATTGACCCAGAAACTAACCAAACCGTGATTGCAGGAATGGGTGAACTTCACCTAGAAATTCTAGTAGATCGGATGCTGCGAGAATTTAAGGTGGAAGCTAATGTTGGCGCTCCCCAAGTTGCTTACCGAGAAACAATCCGTAAAGCTGTCAAGGTTGAAGGTAAGTTTATTCGCCAAAGCGGTGGTAAAGGTCAGTATGGTCATGTAGTCATCGAAGCAGAACCAGGAGAGCCTGGTAGCGGCTTTGAATTTATCTCCAAAATTGTTGGGGGTGCGATTCCAAAAGAATACATCCCGGCGGTTGAGCAGGGTATCAAAGAAAGCTGTGAATCTGGTATTCTGGCTGGTTATCCTGTGATTGATGTCAAAGCCAAACTTGTTGACGGGTCTTACCACGATGTAGACTCTTCAGAAATGGCATTTAAAATTGCTGGTTCAATGGCAATTAAGGATGCTGTGATGAAGGCTTCACCTGTGCTATTAGAGCCTATGATGAAAGTTGAGGTAGAAGTTCCTGAAAATTTCCTTGGAGATGTGATAGGCGACCTCAACTCTCGCCGAGGTCACATAGAAGGTATGGATTCTGATCAAGGAATTGCCAAAGTTACTTCTAAAGTACCTCTGGCACAGATGTTTGGTTATGCCACTGACATTAGGTCTAATACCCAAGGTCGGGGTATATTCTCAATGGAGTTTAGCCACTATGAAGAGGTCCCTCGTAATGTGGCTGAAACCATTATTGCCAAGAGCAAAGGGAACGCATAAATAGCCGCTCAGAATTAAGCTATTAGCTGTAAAGACACGGGTTGATCCCGTATCTATAATAATTGAAGACCGGACGCTGAACGCTTTCAAAAAGATAAGGAACACGTAATTCATGGCACGCGCAAAGTTTGAAAGGAATAAACCCCACGTCAACATCGGCACTATTGGTCACGTAGACCACGGCAAAACTACGCTTACTGCTGCAATCACAATGACTCTGGCAGCAATGGGTCAAGCGCAAGCCAGAAAGTACGCTGACATTGATGCGGCACCAGAGGAAAAAGCGCGGGGGATTACGATCAATACCGCCCACGTTGAGTACGAAACAGCCGCTCGTCACTATGCTCACGTAGATTGTCCAGGACACGCTGACTATGTAAAAAACATGATCACGGGTGCTGCTCAAATGGATGGAGCAATCCTCGTGGTTTCAGCAGCCGATGGTCCAATGCCTCAAACACGGGAACACATCCTCCTAGCTAAACAGGTGGGCGTTCCTAACCTGGTGGTCTTTTTGAATAAGAAAGACATGGTGGACGACGAAGAATTGATAGAACTGGTGGAACTGGAAGTGCGAGAACTGTTGAGTTCTTATGAATTCGATGGTGACAATATCCCCATTGTGCCAGGTTCAGCGTTGTTGGCTGTGGAAACCATGACCAGCAATCCTAAAACCCAGAAGGGTGAAAACGAGTGGGTCGATCAAATCTACGCTTTGATGGATGAAGTTGACGCTTACATCCCTACCCCAGAGCGGGCTATTGATAAGCCATTCCTGATGGCGATAGAAGATGTCTTCACCATTACAGGTCGTGGTACTGTTGCTACGGGTCGGATTGAGCGCGGCAAGGTCAAAATCGGCGATACAGTCGAGTTGGTGGGACTTAAGAATACTCGTACCACAACCGTCACCGGAATCGAGATGTTCAAGAAGAGTCTTGAAGAAGGGATGGCTGGTGATAATGCTGGAATTCTGCTACGCGGTATCCAAAAGACTGATATTGAGCGCGGTATGGTAATTGCCAAGCCAGGTTCAATTACTCCCCACACTTTGTTTGAAGCTGAAGTTTACGTTCTGCAAGAAAAAGAAGGTGGTCGGAAAACACCATTTTTCCCTGGCTACCGTCCTCAGTTCTATGTACGGACAACTGATGTAACAGGTACAATCACGGCTTTTACTGCTGATGACGGTAGTGAAGCAGAAATGGTAATGCCTGGCGATCGCGTAAAAATGACGGTGGAGTTAATTAACGCCATCGCTATTGAGCAAGGGATGCGCTTCGCTATCCGCGAAGGTGGTCGGACAATCGGCGCTGGTGTTGTTGCCAAAATTATGAAATAGGATTATTTCCTACCAACCAGGAGCAGAAAAGCATTTGTCTTACTGCTCCTAATTTGTGTCTCATTTTTTCATAGGTCTTAGGTGTTGGCAAGAAATTTTTTCCAACCTCTAACCCAGAACTCACATAACAGAACCTAGACAACTAAAAATGGCAACTATTCAACAGCAAAAAATTCGGATTCGTCTCAAAGCATTTGATCGTCGTTTGCTAGACACTTCTTGTGAAAAAATTGTAGAAACTGCAAATAGAACACAAGCTACAGCTATTGGTCCTATTCCTTTACCTACTAAACGGAAAATTTACTGTCTTTTACGCTCTCCTCACGTTGATAAAGATGCACGGGAACATTTTGAAACCCGTACCCATCGCCGCATCATTGATATCCATCAGCCTTCTTCTAAAACCATTGATGCTTTGATGAAACTAGATTTACCTGCGGGCGTGGATATTGAAGTGAAGCTTTAATTATTTAAGCAATTAGCTATTAGCTAACACAATTGGCAATATATAGCGATTAGTTGCATTTTATCTACTAGCTGAAGCTTAAAAGCTTGTTTGAACCCTTGAGAGTTAGCTCTCTCAGGGTTTTTATCATTTTAATCGCATAGATAAGTTAAAATATGTAAAGCAGCGTACTTACCGTTATTCCCAAAAGACAATAATGGCATCGTCTTCCTCAATTGCAGTTCGAGAACTTCCTCTATTTCCGCTGCCGGAATTAGTTCTGTTTCCAGGGCGACCCCTGCCCTTACATATTTTTGAGTTTCGTTACCGGATCATGATGAACACGATTCTGGAGAGCGATCGCCGTTTTGGGGTATTAATGTGGGACCCTGTTGAAGGTAAACCTGCTAGCGTTGGTTGCTGCGCTGAAATTATCCACTTTCAGCGTTTGCCAGACGATCGCATGAAAGTTTTGACTTTAGGACAACAACGATTTCGTGTCCTAGAGTATGTCCGTGAAAAACCTTATCGTGTTGGGTTAGTAGAGTGGATTGAAGATTATCCGACAGAGCAAGACCTCAGACCCTTAGCTGGGGAAGTGGAACAGTTACTCACCGATGTCGTGCGTTTGTCAGCTAAACTAACTGACCAAAGTATTGAACTACCCGAAGACATTCCTAGTCTCCCATTGGAATTATC
>JBARVL010000475.1:0-5554 GCA_049646245.1 Crinalium sp.
ATATCATCTTCAAAATTAATCTGCAAATTACCATCTTTAATCAGGTATTGCACTAGCGATAAAACGTTTTTAGCATACATTTGGCTGGCATGAACTGGCATAGTTGCAGGTAAATTCAGTGGACCTATAATTGTCACGCCATTACGTTGAATATCTTTACCTGGTTCGGTGCAAGCACAATTACCACCTTGTTCTGCTGCAATATCTACAATTACTGAACCGGGCTTCATTTGAGCTACCATTTCTTCTGTAACTAACACAGGTGCTTTTCTGCCAGGGACTTTAGCCGTAGTAATTACCACATCAGAATTTTTAATGTGTTCAGTCAAAACTTCTTGCGATCGCTTCTTAGATGCTTCAGAAACTTCCTTAGCATAACCTTGTTCGGCAACTGTACTTTCTTCCAGTTTGACCTCAACAAATTTAGCACCCAAACTTTGCACTTCTTCTTTAGCTGCTGGGCGAATATCGAATGCTTCGACTATAGCACCTAGCCGTCTGGCAGTGGCGATCGCTTGTAAACCAGCTACCCCAGCACCAATTACAAATACTTTCGCAGGAGCAATAGTTCCAGCCGCAGTTGTCAACATGGGGAAGTATTTTGGCAAAGCCGCAGCCGCAATTAACACCGCTTTATAGCCAGCTACCGACCCCTGCGAGGACAACGCATCCATACTTTGAGCGCGGGTACTACGCGGGATCATTTCCATGCCAAATGCAGTAATACGGCGGTTCGCTAAACGCTGCACCAAACTGAAATTTGCTAACGGGTTAAGGAAACTAATTAAAGTAGCGCCTTCCCGCATCTGATCGATTTCATACTCATAAGGTACAGCCACTTTTAGCAGTACATCTGCTTCCCGCCAAAGAGTATTTCTATCAGAAATAATTTCAGCACCAGCATTTCTATAAGCATCATCACTCAAAAATGATCCCTCACCAGCACCAGCCTCTACCCATACATCTAAGCCTTGTTTTACCAACTTAGCCACAACGTCAGGTACTAACGCCACACGATGTTCACCTACTTCAATTTCTTTAGCGATCGCTACTCTCATGCACTCTCCTTTTTCTCCAGTTAAAATCAAAACTTTCCAGAACAGTCTTTATTGATGATAGCGCCAAGATTTTCTCGCCATACTTTTAGGAATTTTTGTAGCGATCGCTACTATTACTGGGTACATTTGCTGATACTCCCTTCCCACTAAAAGATTAGCGATCATCATCTTCTTCCTTTGCGTCCTTTGCGTCTAAAACTAGGATCGCGTTTCGCTTCGCTAAGGCGGTTTTTAAAATCCCCAAAAAATGAACAATATTTTTAACTTTTCTTAGTAATTTAACCGATAAAAACTACAAACAAGATGATTTAATCTGTAATTTACTTAAAAAGACTTACAAATTATCTTCATAATATAAACTTATATATAGAATTGTAAATAAAACTACTGACAACTGAGGACACTTTTGGCTGGCTGAGTCAGTCAACACCATTGGTTTACTATCTGTAGCTCTATCCTAATCCAGCCAAGGATAGTAAAGTTTATTAACAACTACTTCACAATACAATCATTTAAGTGTATGTTGCTTAACCAATTTGCTATGGGACGTTTATTTTCTGCTATAGCTGTTACAGGTTGTCTACTGGCGGGTATTCAAACTATTACTTCAGCACAGAGTCTATCTGGTTTGACTCTCTTTGGTAACATTGAACGGCAAAATCAACTCAACTACCGATTAGATTATGGTCGTCCAGATATGTGGGATCGTTATCAGCTTCGTATCCCTGCCAGTAAAATGCCATTAGGGGTTTCTCAAATTAAGATTGATTACCCAAATTACTACAACGGTGAATTTGATCAAAAACAAATTGAAGTAAGACTCAAAAGTACCAATAAAACCTTACCTCTACAAGCCGTAAACTGGGATCGGGAAAAGCGTCAGATTACTATTGACTTAAAAGAACCTCTTACTGAAGGTAAAGACTTAGAAGTAGTACTTAATAACGTTAAAAACCCTAATTCTGGTTTTTATTATTTCAATTGCAGCATTCTTAGTCCTAGAGATATCCCCGTCGCACAATATAAAGGTACTTGGCTTCTAAGCATTGGTCGATAAAGGTTGTAGCTATTTTCACACTAACATCAAGCTCTTGGTCACGCTAACTTATCAAAACTTCAATGCGACTTAGCGGCTTAAAGCTGCTATTGTAGTAAATTGTGGCTTTTTTTTCAAGTATCAATTTTAGTCACTGGGAACTAAAGGACTATGACTCAGCGTACTCTACACGGCACAAACCGTAAGCAAAAAAGAACATCTGGTTTTAGAGCGCGTATGCGTACTAAAAACGGTAGCAAGGTGATTTCAGCACGTCGTAAAAAAGGACGTTATCGGTTGGCAGTTTAGGCAGCAATTAGTCTTGATGGCAGGTACAACGTGGCACTGCCTAAAGAAAATCGGCTGCGACGGAGGCAAGATTTTAAGGAGGTCTACCAGAGTGGTCGTCGTCGTACTGGTGCTTATTTTACGGTGCGATCGCTCAGAGACAAATTCCGAAAATCACCAAAGCCAAAGGGTGAAGCAATTAAAGCCGATTCTGCCCAAACACCAAACGGCATACTACCAACCCTGATTGGCATTTCCATTAGCCAAAAAGTCAGTAAAAAAGCCGTAGTTCGCAATCGGATTAAGCGCCAAATCCGAGCAGCTATCCGCCAGTTGCTACCTTTAATATCTCCTGGTTTGCTGGTGGTAATTGTAGTACGACCAACAGCCAGCGAGTGCGAATATGTCGAAATTTTGCGAGAATTAGAGCAGTTGTTGGTAGAAGCCGAGGTCATCAATGGGCATTCGAGAGGAAGCTTTCTATGAGGGCGGACCCCACATAGGCGACTTGATCATTAATCTCCTGCTGGGAACTACAGTGATTTGTTTACCGTTAACTGTAGGTGCGATCGCGCGGGCGTTGTGGTTGCGCTACCGCATCACTAATCGTCGTGTATCGATCACAGGTGGGTGGATGGGGCGCGATCGCACAGACGTAATCTACACAGAAATCGTCAAAGTCCAAAAAGTACCTCGCGGTCTCGGTACTTGGGGAGATATGGTGCTAACCATGAAAGATGGAAGTCGCTTAGAATTGCGTGCAGTGCCAAGATTTCGGGAAGTTTACGATTTCATCACTGAAAAAGTAGCTGCCAGAACAGGTAAAGCCTTAGAAGCAATTAGCTAAGTTATCCCACTGCTACGCCTGGGTAATCTTCAAAGATGCCCTAAATTAATGACTGCCTACTATCGATCTGGTGTGTTTGTAATAACTTGCCCATTTCCCCAGATCCGATAGATTATTTTAAGAAAACTTTTAGATTGTCTAACAAACAAGTAGCGAATGGATTTTGGTATCGGGTTTCTCTCCAATAACGTCATGCTGCCGATCCTGGATTTCTTCTACGGGATCGTCCCCAGCTATGGTCTGGCAATTGTCGCGCTGACACTGGTGATTCGTTTCGCCCTCTATCCCCTCAGTGCTGGCTCTATTCGCAATATGCGAAAAATGCGAGTTGTGCAACCGCTAATGCAAAAGCGGATGCAAGAAATCAAAGAAAAATACAAAGATAATCCTGCTAAACAGCAGGAAGAAATGGTCGCAGTCCAAAAAGAATTTGGCAACCCCTTAGCTGGTTGTTTTCCAGTACTGGTACAAATGCCTGTACTGTTTGCCTTATTTGCGACATTGCGTGGTTCACCATTTTCTGATGTTAATTACAACATCAATCTCCAAGTGTTGCCCCAAGCGCAAATCGAGCAAATCCAACCCCAACCCTTTACCACACCACCTCAAAACATTTACTTTACAGATGGTGTCCATGCTCCGGTTGTGGGAATGTTACCTGCTGGCAACAACTTAGCAGTTGGGGAAAAAACCCAACTTGATTTTCAAAGCGTTGCTGGTAAACCCCTAAAACAACTGGTAAGCGAGTATTCAGAAACTCAAATAGTACCTCGCTGGAAAATAACTAAAGGCGAAGACCGAGTAAAAATTAATGACGATGGCACATTAGAAGCTTTACAGCCTGGAGATGTGACTATTCAAGGTACTATTCCTGGTTTAGCCGCAGACAAAGGCTTCTTATTTATTGATAAACTCGGTCGGGTAGGAGCATACGATCAAGACGGAACCGTCCACTGGGATATTGTGGGGATGGTGCTGTTTTTTGGCATTAGTTTGTATCTCAACCAAATTCTGTCTGGACAAGGCGCAACAGGTGGCAATCCTCAACAAGAGACAGTAAATAAGATTACTCCAGTAATTTTTTCAGGGATGTTTTTATTCTTCCCGTTACCTGCTGGGGTGTTGATGTACATGGTGATTGCTAACATCTTCCAAACAGCACAAACTTTCATTTTGTCTCGCGAACCACTGCCAGAAAATCTTCAAAAGCTTGTAGATATGCAAGAAAAAGAAAAAGAAGATAAAAACAGACAGACCTTGCCATTTGAACCGAGTCGTTCTAAGAAAAAGACATCGGGGTAATATTATGAGCGATCAGCGATTAGAACGGGGTCAGCAGTGGTTAGATCAACTTCTGAAATTAGTTGGAGTTCCTACAGTTGTAAGTATCGAACCACCTTCTGAGGATGTAGAAATCTCATCAGGCTACTGGTTAACCATAGACCACAGCAAACTAACCCCCGAACAAATTGATATTTTGATTGGGCCGGAGGGAAGTACTCTAGATGCTATACAGTACCTAGCTAATTCGATTCTTAATATTAATCAAGATCGAGAGCAGCAAAGCGCTTATAGCATTGAACTGGATGGTTACCGCCTCCGGCGACAAGCAGAACTGCGGTCACTAGCAGACCATGCAGCCCAGCAAGCCAGAGAAACAGGCAGGGAATATGAAATTAAATCCTTGTCGGCAGCCGAAAGAAGGCAAATACATACGTTTTTGCAAGATTGTGAAGATTTAGAAACTTTCAGTCGTGGTCAGGAACCAGACAGGCGGTTGGTGGTGACATTGCGCTAACATCGGTGGCTGAGGGTATTGCCCAAACTTGCTTTAATAATTGCTCACAATTACTATGGAAGCGATTTACATTCCTGGTTTAACCAAAGCCCCAGAGCAGACAGAAAAGCTACAGATTGAAGAGTTTATCCCTGGTTTAGAAACTTTAATGCCAGTGCGGGGGCATTTACAAGTTAAACACCAGGGAACTTATCTAGACGTGAGTACTCAAGCAGAAACAATTGTTACTTTAACCTGCGATCGCTGCTTAAAACAGTACAATCACCGCGTCCTAGTGAAAACCTCAGAACTAATTTGGTTAGACGCAGCAGCAGAACAAGCATATAATGGTCCGCTAGAAAAAGAAACTTCTATTGAGGAGTTAGTCGAAACACTATCACCCAACGGTTATTTTCAGCCGGATGTGTGGTTGTATGAACAGTTTTGCCTTGCTTTACCGCTCAGGAAGTTATGCGACAAAAACTGTGCTGGAATTGATAATAATTCTGATCCGGCAACCTCTGCACCATCAGATTCTCGCTGGAATG
>JBARVL010000476.1:0-3766 GCA_049646245.1 Crinalium sp.
CCCGCAAATCTCTAGCCATTATTTTAAGAATTGTAAAGAACTATTTTTATATTATGTCTTGAGAGGCAACGATAAGTTGATAAGTACTGCTTGCTCTTTTGATCTCAAACATTACTTGATTTGCTTGAGAAAAACCGTCGCCCAGTATAAAATATGTCGCTGTTATAATTACTCCCGTCTACATTATGACCGAAATTAATAACTCTGCTGTTATCAACATAATCGCCCAGAATGTTTACCAAACATTGGTTGATATTCAACGAATTAACCCTTCACTTTTAAAAGAAAAGTATCGCAATTTCCCTTGGCGCGATCGCCAAGATAATTTTATTAATTTTTTAACCTTAGAACTTAACGAAACGACAGATATAGATACCTTAATATCAAAACTAATTAAAGTCTTAAATAAGCTTGTCAATCATAGGTTTTTTCTATCTGAAGAATACAACGAACTAACCGAAAAATTGCGAAAAATAACTCAACTCTCTTCAGATAGTAACTCATCCAATTTTAGCAGTAATTCGGAAACGAAACAAGCGATTTCTATTTTATTATTAGATCTAGAAAACTTACAACTTGATGTTTCAACAGAAAAATTTCTTACACAAGTTTGCACCTATCCTATTCAAGTAAAGATTGCTTTTGCCAATTGGCGACAAATGGGCAAACTAGATGCAGAATTACATAGTCGTGGATATGACTTGATTCATGTTCCTGCTGGCAAAGATAACGCTGATGGCAAAATGATTGCTGTCGGTTTATCTATTCCTGAGCATTATCCTAAAGCTAAAGAAGTTTTAGTTTGTTCATCAGATAGTGTAATGACTAATCTTTGCAACCATTTACTCAAAAAAGGTTTAATTGTTTATCGAGTTTCAAGGAAAGCAGGTAATTTAATTATATCCAACTCTCAAACAAATAAAAGTCAAATTTACCCCCTTTCTCAATCAGTCGCTATACCGCCATTAGCAGAATGTATAAACTTTTTGCGATCGCTCATTACTGCTGAACAAATCAAAACTAAAAATCAATGGGTAAAACTCTCTAAACTCTCAGCTTTGTTTTTCCAGCAATATAAAATTCATCTTGCTAAAGTTGTGGAAACTTATCTTCCAGGCAAGCCATTAAAAAATATATTTATTGATAATCCCTCTATTTTTGTCATCCATCAGCTTGCCCCAGATCAGGAGATGTACATTACTGTATTTGAAGCAATTAATCAATTAAAATCAACTGCTAATACTTCTAAACCTCCAACTACCGTTAAAGTTAATTTACAGCGATTATATCCAACAATTGAATCAAGGGAGCAATTAGAAAAAGCACTAATTAATTTGCTGGAACTTCTCAAAGTTAAATATCAAAATAGCCCTATTTCAGTGGCGCATCTAGGAACAGTTTTTCGCTCAGTATATAATAAGTCAGTTAAAGAAATATTGAGAAAGCTAGAAATTAATGATAGCTTAAGTAAATTTTTGCATTCTTCTTCAAAATTCAAGATTACCAATATCAACAAAGCAGAATATATTGATTTAGCTAGTAACTATGAATCTAAGATTAATCCATGATAATAAGCTGTTATGTTTCGCCTATTTTATATTTTAGGGAGGGAGGAGAGAGGGTTATAGTGTAGAGTAACGTCCATTTAAGTTATAAAATGTACAATTTAGATGGACATTAGCTTAATACGGTAAAGTAGAAAAGTTTTCTTGTAGTTAATTAAACAAGCTCGTATATCACTATTTATTTATATGGCAGATCAACTAAGTAGCGTCGCTGCCCGTGCTTTGCATCTGTGGCACAACAACCTATTTTGGATGACTTGGAATCTCTTTTTGGCATTAGTACCGCTAGGCATGAGTTTTTGGCTATTCCACCGTCCCCGCTCGCTTTGGTTGCGCGTGGTAATAGGAATAATGCTGGGTGCTACGTTTGTCTATGGTTTCCCACGCAAGAGCAACTATTGGGATAATTTAATTAAATTGCTCAATAGTCTGTCCACAAGCTATTTAGCATTCGATACGATTTACTTAATTGCAGTAGTTGCGCTCATAGTACTTTTGATGGTGTTAGACTTCAAGCTATTGCATGGGCGGGGATCTCGTTCAATTGCTTGGTGGTTAGGATTTGCAGTTTTTATTTTGTTTTTGCCGAATGCACCTTATGTTTTAACAGACATCATCCACCTAATTGATGATATTCGTCAGTACTCTTCAGTGTGGTTAATCACTCTGGCAATAATTCCGGAATATTTATTGTTTATGCTGATGGGGTTTGAGTCTTATGTTTTGTCTTTAATTTATTTAGGTGACTACTTAAAACGACACGGCTGGGGCAAATATCTCCTCTCGGTTGAGTTAATTGTGCATGGTTTAAGTGCAATTGGAGTTTATTTGGGAAGATTTGAAAGATTAAATAGCTGGCATATCATCAGTCAACCGGATGAACTTTTCAGAAGTCTAACGAATGATTTAGTCGGCAAATTTCCTCTAGTAGTGATTGCAGTGACGTTTGTGGTAATTGCTGGTCTTTACTGGATTATGAAGCAGGTAACTTTAGGAATTATGCTCAAAAGCAGTCGGCGTTCAGCAGGAGGGGCGAATGGCGGTATGCGCTCCACGCAGGCTCCGCCAACGTCCGTACAGCAGTCAGCAGAAACAACTGACAACTTATAGCAGCAGGAGAGAGCAAGATAATTAATTTCTGATTGATTTACCAAATTTTCCTATCAAAAGAAAGATGAAAGCACATCAGAATGGAATTGAAATGAATTTAGACTGATGTGCTTTTAGTTGACTAAAATTTAGCTAACCGCCTATCCCTGATGGGTTTAAGATAAAAACAGCTTCTATTGTGTCCCAACAGGAATGATTACAGCTTGACACTACGCCCAGCCAGAGTGGCTACTAACATGACTAACTCGTTGGGTTCAACAGGTTTGGAAAGATGCCACTGAAAACCAGCCTCTAGGGCTTTTTGCTTGTCAGTATCATGTGCAAAAGCAGTTAAAGCGATCGCTGGTATCGCTGACAACACCCGATCATTCCTAAGAAAGCGAATTAGTGCATAACCATCCTCAATTGGCATACCAATATCGCTGATTAAGACATCTGGATAACTTTCATTAAGAACTTCTAAAGCTTCCGTTACAGATGCCGCAAGTATTACCTCAGCACCCTCCTGTGCTAAGAGCGCGTCGAGCAACTCACGGGAATCAGGATCATCATCTACAACCAACAATCGGAGATTTTTGAGCGCTCCGACAGCCGAAGCCTCGAAGCTAGGAAGTTCTCCCTTTTCCTCCTCAACTAAAATCTGAGTTTCTGGCAATAATGGCAACTGCACGATGAAAGTTGCTCCTTTACCTAAACCTGCGCTTTTAGCAAAGACAATACCACCATGTAATTCTACTAAATGACGGACAATGGCTAATCCTAGCCCTAAACCGCCGTGCGATCGCGTAATGCTACTATCAACTTGGCGAAAGCGTTCAAAAATATACGGTAAAAACTCACCAGGAATCCCTATCCCTGTATCGCTTACCCGAATTTCCACCCCATTATTATAAATTAAGGTGGCTTTACTACCTTGCTCTATAGCTATTTGTGATTCTGCTTCTAATACATGATTTTTGCTCTTACTAGATAAAGATAACTCAACCTCTACCTTTCCTCCAGATGGCGTAAATTTAATCGCATTGGAAAGTAAATTCCACATCACTTGCTGCAACTTATCAGCATCACCTTTGTAAATTCTGGCAACAGCA
>JBARVL010000477.1:0-1891 GCA_049646245.1 Crinalium sp.
CATATAGATAAGTTTCCTCAGCTAGAAAATAAAGTTAAAGAAATTCACTCTTACGAAGTGCCAGAAATTATTGCTTTACCAATAGTTGCAGGTTCTCTGCCATACTTAAACTGGATTTCAGAACAAATACAAAGCTAATTTTTTCTCGGATAATTTTCCAAAATGCAGTTACTCTTTCTTGCCAGTGCTGCCAGTAATTTATAATAGCTAGTAATCAAACCATAAATATTGTTAAATTTTGTAAAATATAGGTAAATCTGTTTTTATTCTATTAATAAAACCTATGTCCTCGATCAAGAATAAGCTTCCAGAATCGGTTCAAACTTATACTCAATCTCAGTCATCTCAGAAATCATGGCAAATCAAGCTACTTTACGACAGTGAATGTCCGTTATGTATGCGAGAAGTCAACTTTTTGCAAAAACGAGATGCTGGTAAAGGTTTAGTTGCATTTGTGGATATTGCGGATAGCAGTTACGCCCCTGAGATGAATGGAGATATAGATTATGAGACAGCAATGGGACGGATTCATGCGGTACTTCCTGACGGTACAGTCATTAAAAATGTAGAGGTATTCCGTCGAGTATATGAAATTTTAGGTATGGGATGGATATATGCCGCGACTAAGTTGCCTATTATTGGTGCAATTATTGATAAATTATATGAAATTTGGGCTGATTGGCGGTTAGCTTTGACTGGAAGACCAAATTTAACGACAATTGTTGCAAATCGTCAGCAGGGTATTGAATGTGAGATACAAGGACGTTGCAGAATTAGTGAAGATGAAAAATAGCTGATCTAAGAGGAGAGTGCGATCGCATTTAACCAGCGATTAGTTTTTGACATCTAAACAACAATAGTGTGAAGGAATAAAAATAGTTACACTTAAAAGTTAAACTATTCTGCTTTCCGCTTGAGGTACTCGCATGGCTACACCTAACAATGATGATGTGATCCGGTTTTATCCCAACGAGAATTACGACACTGACACCATTGAAAATGTCAAAGAAGGTTTCAAGCAAGCGATTCAGAATTATTACAGATGGTTTGACCAAGAAGTAGGTTATCTAGACTCAGTTAACGGCGGTGGATGGAAGAAAGGAAGGTTAGACATCCAAATAGTGTTTACGCCTACTGATGACGTTGAGGACTATTCCAGCTAAAACAATTAAAGCCAGTATTAAATCAGCGTGGAGTGATATACCAGCTAACTATTGAGTGAATTACTGACAGATATCCTACGGAGCGTAGTTGTTTAAAAATTTACGTGAAACAAACGCTACCATTAAAGAGTGTTTAGAATCAATAAAGCCGATGAGCGGATTTGAACCGCCGACCGTTCGATTACGAATCGAATGCTCTACCACTGAGCTACATCGGCATTGACAATTTTTCATTATAGCATCTTTACTGAAAAGATTAAGCACTATAAAAGCATTTACTCAAAAGATGCCTTAAATAAGCTGGTGATATAGCGATTTTAAAGTCAAGTGAGGTTACAAGGATTGAAAAATATTGTAGTGCGAGCATCTTGCTCGCAATAGAATTCTAGCGAGCAAGATGCTCGCACTCCTTTACCTCATAAAGCAAGAAAACTGCTATATTGTCAATGGTTAAAGTATAACTACGTTCTTTGTGCAGACTATTAAGCAGATGATGCTTAATCATTAATGGCATTGAGTAACACTTCAGCTAGTGTCATGTCTGCCATATCATCTATAGTAATTGCATCGCAAATATCAAATTTTGCTCCAGCGCCTTGCAATTCGTCATCCAACGCCTTAAGAAAGCGAGTTGCAGTTGCATCTGAACCTACTTGAATGAGCGAAATAGCTAATTCTTCATCTCGATCCATTTGGCGTGATGCTTCAATAATTGCTCGCATTAAAGC
>JBARVL010000478.1:0-2245 GCA_049646245.1 Crinalium sp.
TTTGCTTGGATAAATGGGAAGCGATCGCATCTGAAAATCAAGACAACCCTGCAATTAATGTTAAGCCCAATAATTTAGCTTATACAATCTATACTTCTGGTTCCACAGGTAAATCTAAAGGCGTGCAGATCGAACATTGCAGCCTTGCTAATGCTTACTTTGCTTGGGAACAAGCTTACCAACTCCGAACCACTGCAACTTGTCACCTGCAAATGGCAAGCTTCTCATTCGATGTCTTTACTGGAGACATGGTGCGGGCATTATGTTCTGGGGGTAAGTTGGTGCTATGTCCGCGTGATTTGCTGTTGTCTCCCCAGATGCTTTATGAGCTAATGGTACGGGAAAAAATCGACTGTGCAGAATTTGTGCCTGTCGTTTTAAGAAACTTGTTGCAATACCTAGAAACAAGCAAACAACGCCTCGACTTTATGAAACTAATTGTCTGTGGTTCAGACAGTTGGTATGGCTCAGAATATAAAAAAGTGCGTGAATTTTGTAGCGAACAAACAAGAGTAATTAACTCTTTTGGTTTAACAGAAGCTACTATTGATAATTCCTATTTTGAAAGCACAGCCATTGATTCACTAGGCGATCAGTTGTTACCGATTGGTAGACCTTTTGCTAATACTCAGATTTACATCTTAGATCGGCAATTACAGCCAGTCCCAATCAATGTACCTGGCGAACTATATATTAGTGGTGCAGGTTTGGCGCGTGGTTATTTAAATCGCCCTGAATTAACCGCAGAAAAGTTTATTGCTCATTCTTTTAATGGCTCAAATCAAAGTTTACGTTTATATAAAACCGGAGATTTAGCCCGCTATTTACCTGATGGTAACATTGAGTTTATTGGTCGCCTGGATTATCAAGTAAAAATTCGCGGTTTTCGGATTGAGTTAGCAGAAATTGAAGCTGTATTGTCTCAGCACGTAGCTGTCCAATCTTCTGTAGTTGTGGATCGAGAGGACGAATCAGGAAAGCGACTTGTAGCGTATGTAGTTCCACATTTAGGCAAATCGCCAACTACTAGCGAACTGCACCAATTTTTACAAGAGCGTTTACCTGATTACATGATTCCTGCTGCTTTTGTAGTGTTAGCAGAATTACCACTAACACCTAATGGTAAAGTAGATAGAAACTCGCTACCAACTTTAGATTTAACTAGACCAGAACTAGAAACAGCTTTAGTAGTTCCTCGCAGTAGTGTAGAAGAACAATTA
Source organism: Crinalium sp. (assembly GCA_049646245.1). Classification (GTDB taxonomy): domain Bacteria; phylum Cyanobacteriota; class Cyanobacteriia; order Cyanobacteriales; family PCC-9333; genus Crinalium. Next base: position 1,221 of record JBARVL010000478.1, read on the forward strand.
GCTAGTATTTGGGCAGAAGTTCTCGGTATTAAACAGGTAGGCATCCATGACAACTTTTTTGAGTTGGGTGGCGATTCTATCCTGAGTATTCAAATTATTTATAAAGCTAATCAAGCAGGATTACAACTAACTCCTAAACTGTTATTCCAACATCAAACAATTGCGGAATTAGCAGCAGTAGTAGGTACAAACCAAACAATTCAAGCTGAACAAAATTTAGTAGTTGGTCAAGTTCCCTTAACACCGATTCAACATTGGTTTTTTGAGGAAGATTTTGCCGAAACTCACCATTGGAACCAAGCAGTTTTGTTAGAAGTGCGGCAACCACTTAATCCAACTCTGTTACAACAAGCAGTACAGCAGTTATTATTACATCACGATGCTTTACGCTTAAAGTTTGTAAAATCTGAATCTCGTTGGCAACAATTTAATGCAGAACCAGATAATGTTGTGCCATTTACACAGATAGATTTATCAACACTGTCAACAGATGAACAAAAAAATGTTATTGCATTTACCGCCAACGAAATTCAAGCTAGTTTAAATCTAACTGAAGGGTCAATAGTACGGGTAGCTTTGTTTGATTTAGGCGCAAACCCAATTAGCAAAGATGTAGAGACGCGAAATTTCGCGTCTCTACACAAAAATGTCCTATTAATTGTGATTCATCATTTAGCGGTTGATGGCGTTTCTTGGCGAATTTTATTATCAGATTTGCAAACCGCTTATGAACAGCTAAATCGTGGTGAAACTATAAAACTGCCAGCTAAAACAACTGCTTTTAAATATTGGGCTGAAAGTTTAGTAGACTATGCACAATCTCCTACTTTGCATTCAGAGTTAAATTATTGGTTAGGAGAATTAGAAAAACCTGTTACTTGCTTACCAGTAGACTACCCAGAAGGAAATAATACAGTAGCAACAGCAGCTAATGTTTCTGTATTACTAAGTCAGGAAGAAACTCAAGCATTGTTGCAAGAAGTTCCTAAGACTTATCGCACAGAAATTAATGATGTATTACTAAC
>JBARVL010000479.1:0-13815 GCA_049646245.1 Crinalium sp.
GCTTGTTTGAGCGATGATTCTACTTGCGCCACCAGTTCGTCTGGCTCAAACGGCTTCACCATGTAAACATCAGCGCCAGTGCTAAGACCCTTGACTCGATCTTGGCTTTGACCCTTAGCAGAAAGAAACAGCACCGGAATCCAGCTTGTGCGGGGATCTTGTCTAATATTCTCAACCAGAGCATATCCGTCCATTTCTGGCATCATTACATCACAAATAATCATGTCGGGAATTTCTTTGTCTAAAACTTCCAAAGCTTCCCGACCATTTTCTGCTGTGATGACTTCATAGCCTTTAAATACGAGGTAGTCCTGAACTAACAAGATCAGGTTAGGGTCATCATCAATTAGCAACAGTCGTTTGTGATCTTTTACACCATTGTCTTTCATGTTGTAATACTGGCTACGCCTGCATTAATAAAGTTAGTTAGTTGAACTAAGCGATTCCTTCACAGGAACCGCTCGTCTCCAGAACCGTGCTTGAGACTTTTACCTCACACGGCTCCTCAGTAACAAGGTCATTGTCATTGATACCTCTCATCCGTTCTCCTAATTTGATAGCAATCGGAAATATTCATGTTCTTCCGATGTCATAACTTCCCCTTTTATTCCCTTCTTCCAAACTTCGTTGAAATCAAGGTTGGGGAATTTAGATTTGCCTTTCGGAGTGGATTTTGGTTTGACACTGTTGCAGTCAGATTTTGTACCGAGACTTCCATCATTGGCAGTCTTTTTGTCGTGGCAATGACGGTGAAGTAATTGTAAGTTTTTGTAATCATTCTTTCCGCCTTGTGACTTAGGAATGATATGGTCAATTTCTATCACCGATTGTTCTGTGAAATGCAGTTTGCAGTGGGCGCATTTCCCTTTCTGTAACTTCAGAAGTGTTGCCACATTCTTAGGTACTTCGGGGTGTTGTCCCATTCTTGTACTCCAGTAAATTAGATTGCCGTCATAGGGACTAGCATCTTCTTTGACTTTTGTATGACGGTTAATTTCTGTTTCCGCATGGCTTAACAGCCGTAATGGGTTTTTCCCATTTTGATTGGTTGCGAATGACCAGTTATTTCCGCCTATAGTATGCCAATATTTACTAATTATCCATCCCCATGATTTCTTTGGGTGACGGCGTTTTGCCCAGCTTCTTAACTTTTGATACACCATGTATCCTAGCTTGGAGTATGTCTTTTTGCTTACTTGCGTTCGGTAATAATTAGCCCATCCCTTTACGATTGGGTTTAATCGGGCTATCAACGCCTCCTGGGGGGCTGTTTTATGTTGTTCTATTACCTCTGCAATCCGGTCATAGTGTATTTTTATCTTCTCTTTGCTGGGTTTGATGTATGTCTTAAATCCAAGTGGTTCCCCATTAGTATTACAGCCTGTGCTATATTTTCCTCCTGGGTACTGCCTGATATTAAATCCCAGGAAATTAAACCCCGCGTCTTGCCCTTCATGTTCTAACAATGTGTGAGCAAGGCGTGTTTTACTTGGTTTTAATTCTAAACTCATGCCAGTTAACCACTCAGAAATTATTTCTTTACATCTTTGTACTACTCAGCGTATTCGACCACACTGAGAGCATACGAGGGGTTACTTCGTTCCGAGTGACCATACTATGAATCTGAAGAAGTCCCACTTTCCACCAGGTTTATTAATATCTGAGATGCTGTTGGTCAGAAGAACAACTGCCAACCTATTATCCTTTGCCTTTTGGCTCCAGCTTGTAAGCCTTTTGAGCTTGTCAGCCCTTTAAGCTGGTTAGACTTCATGATGGTTCAGTCGTGGGTTCAGGCGTAATGCCTTACTCATGGATTCTTTTGCTTGCCCCGCACTACCTTGGACTAGGAGTGTTGAGAGGCTTTCACCCCCGCTTTACGGATTGATGGCATCGCTACCGTAGGGGACGTAGTTTTTACACCACGCTCTGTGTGCTTTCACCTGGCATCTACAGGGGAGGGATTTGCACCCTCAAGGTCACTCAGTTGTCATGATTTTCAGTCAATACGATAGACTGATATCATGCGGCTAATCCTCCTAACCCTTGCGGGTATTAGTTTCTAGCCAACGGGTCGCACATTCTGTTAATCAGTATTATCCGCAAGATCTATATCAGATCTTTGAGCTACTATATCCACTGTTTGTACAGGTATAACAGCTAATTTATAACCTTGATTAAAAAATTATAGCGTCGTACCTGTTGACCATCCATAGAAATATAGTAATGATACGGAAGATTTTAATGTATGTACTATGTTACTGTATAAGGTTCTCCAAAAATCATTTCTGATACAGACTGCAACTTAAGAGCGTAAAAGTAGAGGCGCGATCGCGTAGCGCATAATTTCGCATCTCTACAATGGTTAGGTTATAGGTAACGCACTTTTAATTTTATGTCCCAGGTCTATTGAGGAATTTGTGTAGGTTCTGGCAGAGCATGAACTAAGAATGCGTATTCTTGAACAACTGTGTTGCCGATTAAATGTTCTTGGATAATTCGCTCAATTACTTGCGGGGTGGCGGAGTGATACCAAACTCCATCTGGATAAACTACCATAATGGGACCTGCGGTGCAAACTCTTAGACAGTTGGCTTTTGTGCGGAAAATACAGTTGGGGCGGTTAGCTGTCGGTTTGTCAAGTTTTAACTCTTTAAGACGCTTTTTTAAGTAATTCCAAGCTTCTAAACTAACTTCTTTTGAGCAGCATTTAGGTAGTGTTTGATCTGCACAGATAAAAACGTGGCGCTGAATCTGATTAAGTCCTAGTGTTTGGACACAAGCTAAAAGCTGATCTTTTTCGGGATTATTACTGTTATTTAGAATATCTGAGCTACATTGCTCTACTTTGTTGTCAATCATTATTGCTGTAAATAAATATAAGTCTAATTTTTTTTAGCGCGAAGGCTTTATTACCTATGGCATTGAGCGCATCTACCCTAATGATTAAGTTCGGGAACCCGTACAGCAGACTTTCTTGCGATCGCACCCCTTTAAACGCTAAATTAGCACTCAGGAGTTGAGAGTGCTAATTCATTAAAGCATCAACGAGGAGAATTATTTATGGCAGCAGTATCTCTAAGTGTATCTACAGTTAAACCATTAGCCGATCGCGTATTTGTAAAAGTAAGCGCCGCCGAGGAAAAAACTGCTGGTGGTATCCTTCTACCAGATAACGCTAAAGAAAAACCTCAAGTTGGTGAAATCGTTGCTACTGGTCCTGGTAAGCGCAACGATGACGGTTCTCGCCAAGAATTGGAAGTAAATGTGGGTGATAAAGTTCTTTACTCCAAGTATGCTGGCACTGACATCAAGCTTGGCACCGAAGAGTATGTTCTGCTATCTGAAAAAGACATTCTTGCGGTCGTTTCATAAAATTTTGAGTTCTGATTTATGAGTTAGCCAGTTAAAGAAGGCTGGCTCACATCTAAAATACTCGATTCTTAATCCTAATTCAAAGCTCAAAACTATAGAGGCAATATGGCTAAACGCATAATTTACAACGAAAACGCCCGTCGCGCCCTTGAAAAGGGTATGGATATTCTAGCTGAAGCAGTCGCCGTTACATTAGGACCTAAAGGTCGTAACGTTGTTCTAGAGAAGAAGTTCGGCGCTCCTCAAATCGTTAATGATGGTGTCACCATTGCGAAAGAAATTGAACTAGAAGATCACGTTGAAAACACTGGCGTTGCTTTGATTCGTCAAGCCGCTTCTAAAACAAACGATGCTGCTGGTGATGGTACTACCACTGCTACCGTTCTCGCTCATGCGATGGTAAAAGAAGGGTTGCGGAACGTTGCTGCTGGTGCTAACGCGATCGCACTCAAGCGTGGTATTGATAAGGCTACCCAATACTTAGTAGACCAAATCAAAGCACACGCTCGTTCTGTTGAAGATTCCAAATCTATTGCCCAAGTTGGTGCTATCTCTGCTGGTAACGACGATGAAGTCGGTCAGATGATTGCCCAAGCTATGGACAAGGTGGGTAAAGAAGGTGTGATTTCCTTGGAAGAAGGAAAATCCATGACCACCGAATTAGAAATTACCGAAGGGATGCGCTTCGATAAAGGTTACATCTCTCCTTACTTCGCTACAGATATGGAGCGGATGGAAGCTGTTTTCGACGAGCCTTTCATTCTGATTACCGACAAGAAGATTGCCTTAGTACAAGATTTAGTTCCAGTATTAGAGCAAGTTGCTCGTGCTGGTCGTCCTTTGGTAATTTTAGCTGAAGATATTGAAAAAGAAGCTTTAGCAACCTTAGTAGTTAACCGTCTACGCGGTGTACTAAATGTAGCTGCGGTTAAGGCTCCTGGGTTTGGCGATCGCCGTAAGGCTATGCTGGAAGATATCGCTATCCTCACTGGTGGTCAACTAATCACCGAAGATGCTGGCTTGAAGCTTGATAGCGCCAAGTTAGATATGCTCGGTAAAGCTCGCCGCATCACCATCACCAAAGACAACACCACCATTGTTGCTGAAGGTAACGACCAAGCTGTTAAGTCTCGTTGCGAACAAATCCGTCGTCAGATGGAAGAAAGCGATTCTTCTTACGACAAGGAAAAACTCCAAGAGCGTTTGGCTAAATTGGCTGGAGGCGTAGCAGTAATTAAAGTTGGTGCTGCTACCGAAACCGAAATGAAGGACAAGAAACTGCGTTTAGAAGACGCTATCAACGCAACTAAGGCTGCTGTTGAAGAAGGTATCGTTCCTGGTGGTGGTACAACCCTAGCTCACCTGACACCTCAGCTAGAAACTTGGGCAAACGACAACCTGAAGAATGAAGAATTAACAGGTGCTTTGATTGTTTCCCGCGCTTTGGCTGCTCCTCTGAAGAGAATTGCTGAAAACGCTGGTCAAAACGGTGCAGTTATTGCTGAAAGAGTCAAAGAAAAAGACTTCAATGTTGGTTTCAACGCTGCAAGCAACGAATTCGTTGATATGTTTGAAGCTGGTATTGTTGACCCTGCTAAGGTAACTCGTTCTGCGCTCCAAAATGCTGCTTCTATTGCTGGCATGGTGTTGACTACTGAGTGTATCGTAGTTGACAAGCCTGAGCCTAAAGATGGCGCTCCTGCTGGTGCTGGCGCTGGTATGGGCGGCGACTTCGATTACTAATATTTAGTGTGATTGGAGAGGTAATTTATACATTGCCTCTCATTGAACCAATTAAAAATTATTTAAGCCGTAATTATATTAATTACGGCTTTTTTATTAAAATTCTCTGTTTATTGAATCAATTATCTATTTGGGTCGGTTGGTAAATTGCCATTTTAAAATATGTATATTGCCTCTCCTGTAGTCGTTACCATCCAATCCTTTTATATCATAGGCATAGCTACTATGTTTGTGCAGATTATCTACAGCAATACTAGCTACTGCTCCCTGAACTATATTTATTTTTTTTACAATTTGACCATCTAGGTAAAATATAAATTGTGCTTTTTTTAAGTCATTACCATCTGGAATTGCCAAAGAGGCATTAAAAAATTTAATTTGTCTATCTTCATTTTCGCAAGTAGCCTGATATAAATAATTAATACGTTCAAAATCTATCCACCCTAAAGCACGCCTAGCTTTTCGACCAACAGATATAACTTGCTCTTGCTCGTTAAGAGCTTTTATTATGCTCTTATCCCCAATTCCTCCCGAACAAGAACCATCGTTGGCTTTTTGTGCTGAAGCAGGGAAAACTGACATATTCAGAATTGTGGATGTAATCAAACCCAGAGTTACTGCTAACTTTTTCATTACTTAACTCCCTAGTGGCGATACAAGTTATAGAGAACCTCTATTTATTACTCAGTAAAATTTGCCCCGTTTTACGCAAACCTCTGATTTTTGAGAAAATTTTGTCATAAATCTTAATAATTTTCTGGGATGAGCGTCACCCTGAAGGGTGCGGCTATACAAACAAAGCCTGCCTACGCAGGCTAAATCATAGCCATTAGACCTATTGCAAAAATCATTTAAACCATCTGTGTGCATCTGTGGATATCTGTGGTTAATTATCAAAAATTTGACTTATACAAGAGGTTTATTCACAAATAGATCATTTTCCCATCAACCTGCAAGAGATATGCACGTAGGGGCGGGTTGCACAGATAACCATTGTCGTATTTACAGATAATTTTTCAAAACCCGCCCTCATAGGGGTATTTATTTCAATTACAATGATGGTGGCTAATTCAATAATTTTGCTATAGTTTCTGCGATTGGATTGCAGGAAAAACTAATTTTTATGTTGAACTTAAAAACTTTTACGGCAATTGTTGAAAAAGACTTTGACACTAATCTTTATGTTGGTTATGTCCCTGGCTTTCCAGGGGCGCATTCTCAAGGCGAAACTTTAGACGAATTACAATATAACTTACGCGAAGTAATTGAGATGCTTTTAGAAGATGCAAATTTTCGGTCAAAATATTGAAATTTACATATTTACTTATTCCGTAATTAATTTATCCTGCTTTTCTGGTGCGATCAGAGAGGATACTTCTTGTAAAAGTTCGTTTTGCTCTTGTCTGATTGATTCTAATCTACTGTTAATTTCGCTTAACCTTTGTTGTTTATCTTGTTCAAGGGATTGAGAAGTTGTAGCTGCTGGTAAAGTTAAGGTTTCAGCACTATTAGTATTTGCTTCTTTTCTCAAAAGTAAATTACTCACCTTACCTAATGATTTGAAAATAGCTTTAAGTAATGAAAAAATTATCTTAAATGGAGCAAGTAAGAGGGAACGACTGGCTACTTCAATTAATTGACCAATAAGTTTGATTAAGTTGAGTGCGATCGCAACTACCACTATAAAAATCACAAAGCTCCACACTGGGTGATTACTCCCCCAAACAAGCATCTGAACTAGCTTAAAGACTGCGGGATGAGTTTGTAGCCATTGATCGGCAGAGGATGCGATCGCTCTTTGAATCGGATCGGACATGACATTAACTAATATCTAGTGGTTAGGTATCTTTCTGTATAGAAATGTTACTTATTTAAGTTGATACACAAGCGATCGCTCTTAATAAGTTTTGTATATTACAGTACTTTGAACCCTACTCTACAGGGAAAACTACAACTAGGGCTTAAATCTACTGCTATAAAAACGCATAACAAAGGAATTGCTGACATAATGAATAAGTGCGATTTGCTTAAACTTTATGCAGAAGGCAACAGAGACTTTTCTGGTGTTGACTTGAATGGTGCAGACCTCAGTGGCGTTAGTTTAATTGGGGTAAACCTGAGAAAAGCTAACCTGATAGGTGTTAATTTTTCTCGTGCTACTCTCACTAATTCAGATCTCAGCTACGCCCAACTCAACTGGGCTAACATGAATTATGCCAAAATAAGTTCTGCCAAACTGATAGATGCAGACTTAACCAAAGCCAATTTATTAGGCGCTTTGATGTTGAAGTGCAAATTACCAGGGGCTAGACTGAGTGGCGCTAATCTCAGAGATGTTAACTTGCGGAGTGCTAACTTACGGGAAGTAAATTTCAGTAGTGCTTTTCTACAAAGAATAAATTTGCGATCAGCAAACCTCAGTGGTGTTAACTTCAATTGGGCTAATCTTGAGGAAGCAAGACTTAGTGGCGCTAAGTTGTATGGAGCATCATTTTATGGTGCTAACTTTAGCAGAACTTTTTTAAGGAATTTAGATCTTAGTGGCGCTGATTTACAGGGAGTTGATTTTACCCAAGCTAGAATGGGCGGTGCTAACTTAGAAGGCGCTAATTTGGTAGCAGCAGATCTTAGGGAAGCGCATTTGCGACTGGTTAACCTTAAGGGTGCAGATTTGACAGGAGCAAACTTATCTAAGGTTTATTTAGATCAAACAAATATGACTTGGGTTAATTTAACTAAAGCTGATTTAACTGATGTTGATTTAAGTAAGGCAACTATTAAAGGAGCAACTTTTAATAGTGCTGAACTGACTAACACTATCTTTCCCCCTGATTGGGCAAACTCTGATCTACGAATTGCCTCTTGAGAATTTAGAAGTGAACTACTCAGGATTTACTACACCCCTCTCTAACCCTCCCCTGAATAAGGGGAGGGTGCGCGAAGCGCGGGTGGGGTCAGTTTTATTTTTATATATCCACAAAATTATATTTTGGGGAGCCAACAAACTAATTTCACAAACCCATATCTGTGACTGCGCCAACGCTGCTAGAAGATACTAATTTGGCATACTTTGCAAGTACACCTTTGGTATATCGTGGTTGTGGTGGTTGCCACTCATCACGACGACGTGCTAACTCTTCATCTGAAACATCCAGATGTAATAAGCGGGCGTGAGCATCAATTGTGATGGTATCGCCTTCTTGTACAAGCGCGATCGCACCCCCAACTGCTGCTTCTGGTGCAACGTGACCTACTACCATACCGTAAGTACCACCAGAAAAGCGCCCATCGGTAATTAAACCAACAGAATCACCTAAACCAGCACCGATAATAGCAGAAGTAGGAGCAAGCATTTCTCGCATTCCAGGACCTCCTTTGGGACCTTCGTAACGGATGACAATGACATCTCCAGCTTGAATTTGATTAGCTAAAATTGCTGCCAGACTTGCTTCCTCAGATTCAAATACCCGCGCAGGACCAGTAATTTGTGGCTTTTTGATTCCGGTAATTTTAGCAACAGCGCCTTCGGTCGCTAAATTGCCTTTCAGGATGGCTAAGTGTCCTTGTTGATACATGGGATTATTCCAAGGACGGATGACATCTTGATCGGTGCGGGGTTCAGATGGCACATCTGCTAATACTTCTGCAATGGTTTTTCCGGTAATTGTGAGAGCATCCCCATGTAGTAAGTCATGATCTAATAACATTTTCATAACTTGAGGAATACCACCAGCTTTGTGTAAATCTGTAGCTACATACTTACCAGAGGGTTTTAAATCACAGAGTACGGGGACGCGACCGCGAATTGTTTCAAAGTCATCTATTGATAACTCAACACCGATAGTATGTGCGATCGCTAATAGGTGCAACACAGAATTTGTCGATCCACCCACTGCCATAATCACAGATATGGCATTTTCAAACGCTTTACGGGTAATAATTTGGCTAGGTAACAACTGTTTACGAATTGCGTCTACTAGCACAAATGCGGATTTTTCCGCACTTTCAGCTTTTTCTGCATCTTCTGCTGCCATTGTGGAAGAATAAGGTAAGCTCATGCCCATTGCTTCAAAAGCAGAAGACATAGTATTAGCTGTATACATTCCCCCACAGGAACCAGCGCCAGGGCAAGCTTTGCGTTCTACTTCCATCAATTCAGCCGCATCAATCTTACCTGCGCTATATTGCCCTACGGCTTCAAACGCGCTTACAACTGTAAGGTCGCGCCCGTTGTGATGACCAGGCTTAATAGTGCCACCGTAGACAAAAATAGCTGGAATATTCATGCGTGCGATCGCAATCATCGCTCCTGGCATATTCTTGTCACAACCACCAACAGCCAAAACCCCATCCATACTCTGCCCATTACAAGCAGTTTCAATCGAATCAGCAATCACTTCCCGCGATACCAGGGAATATTTCATCCCTTCAGTTCCCATTGAAATGCCATCGCTAATGGTAATCGTGCCAAACATTTGCGGCATAGCACCAGAGGAGCGCAAACCAGCCTCAGCACGAATAGCTAACTCATTTAAACCCATATTGCAAGGAGTAATCGTGCTGTAGCCATTAGCTAGACCTACAATGGGTTTATTAAAATCTTGATCGCCAAAACCAACAGCACGTAACATAGCTCTATTAGGCGATCGCTGTACCCCTTGGGTAACTTCTTGGCTTCTCAAGTTGTCTGGCATTCTCTAATCTTCCTGTGCAAACGGTGGATCTAATTATGTCCGTTGTTCAACTTTTGACGAATTAGTGGCAAGGGAACCTGCCTCTATCTACGGACACTTGTTTTGATTGTCTCAAAATGCCTGAGTCTTTGCATTGTTGCTTACAGGAATTTAGGGGGATTAGCCATTTAAGGGAGCGCTAATCAAACTAAAATTCCACACTACTTCAACAGCAAAGAATTAACAGTATTAATAGTGTAATGATCAAATCAGCGCAAGGGCAACAAATGATGAATGCGGATGAACTACTCCAGCGCTATGCTGCTGGGGAAAGAGATTTTCGAGAAATTTCCTTAATTGGGGCTGATCTTCAAGAAGTTGACCTTAGTGAAGTCAACTTGAGAGCAGCCAACTTAAGCGGTAGCAATTTCACCGGAGCAATATTAAAAGGTGCTAATTTACGGGAAGCAAATCTTATTAAAGCTACCCTTAAAGCTAACTTAACTGAAGCTAACTTAATTTCTGCTGCTTTACAAAATGCTAACTTGAGTGAAGCTAATTTAACTGATGCTAGCTTACGGGCTGCCAATCTTAGTTCCTCTAATTTGAGTCGAGCTAACTTAAGTCGTGCTTTATTTAATGAAACTATTTTACGAGGTGCTGACTTGAGCCAAGCTAAACTCATTGATTCTACTTTAAGTCGAGCCAACCTTACCAATGCCATTCTGATGGGAGCTAATTTGGAAGGAGCCAACCTTACTAATGCCATTTTGACGGGAGCTAATTTAGAGGGGGCAAACCTCACCAATGCCATTTTAAATGGAGCCAACGCGACAGGGGCTAACTTAGCTCAAGCAGAGTTGAGTCGCGCCAAAATTAGTGGTACAAATCTGACTAATGCTATTCTTAGGGGGGCTAACTTAAGATCAGCACAGGTGAGTTGGACAACTTTGCGGGGTGCAGATCTGACTAGGGCAAAATTGACTAGGGCGAACCTCTGCTGGTCAAACTTAATTAGAGCGATTTTAACCGAAGCTGTTCTGATTGATGCTAATTTGAATCACGTTAATCTTCGCGATGCTGAATTAGGTGGAGCAATTATGCCTGAAGGAGAAACGCACAGTTACACTTAAGTAGTTGGGTGGAAACAAACTTATCAGAAAGGCTGGTCATTTGTCATGGGTTATTGATAATTGATACATATTATTAATTATTAATTTTTTCTCAGCCTTCCTGCTGCCTAAACCAGCAATTTGAATGGTCATAAGCTAATGAATCTTGCTATGCTGATTAATAGTAGTTTGAAAATTGCGATCGCCAACTCTAGCTTTGATTAAGATTATTGAAGTTCCAAAATAGAAAAACTCAGTAACACGAGAGCGCACTTTGTCAGATGAATTTGGGAAATCTAGAACTATACAAAATTAATATAGCTTTTCGAGGGTAGTGAGATGGACGCTGATGAACTGCTGAGGCGTTATGCTGTTGGAGAAAGAGACTTTAGCGAAGTAAACTTAATCGGGGCGAATCTCGAAAAGGCGAACTTAGTAGGTATTAATTTATCTAAGGCATATTTGGCAACGGCTAACCTCAGCCGTGCCAATCTTAAAGGAGCTAATCTGAGTGGGGCATCTTTATACCGAGCAGATTTGAGCTTTGCCAAGGTAAACCAAGCAAGACTAACAGAGGCAGATTTAACTAAGGCTAACCTAAAGGGCGCTTACTTGGTTAAGTCTTTGCTCGTAGGGACAAAACTTAGTGGTGCTATCCTCACAGGGGTAAATCTAAGTTTAGCTAACTTGTGCGGTGTGAATTTATGCGGCGCAGACTTACGCGGAATTAACTTGCGTTCAGCTAATTTAGTAAATGCTAACCTCAGTTGGGCAAACTTGAGCGGTGCTAGGTTGAGTGGTGCTTTGTTGCGGGGAGCCATACTTAATGGAGTACAACTGAGTGAATCTTATTTGAATGGGGTGGATTTGAATGGAGTAGATTTAGACGGGGTTAATCTTTCTGCTGCCAAACTTAGTGGAGCAAACTTGAGCGGAGCAAATTTGACAGCAACTAACTTAATGTTCGCTCAATTGCGAGTGACACTTTTAGCTCGCTCAAATTTACACGCAGCTAATTTGCATGGATGTTCCTTGACAAAGGCAGACTTTTGTGAAGCAAACTTAAGTAAAGCAGATTTGAGTGGCACTGACATGAGTGCAGCAGATTTAACTGGCGCAAATCTAAATATGGCAAACCTGCGTGGTGCTAATTTGAATGCAGCTAGTTTACGAGGTGCTTTTCTGTGGGGGGCAAATTTGAATGTTGCAGCGATGCGTGGTGCAGACTTAACTGGTGCTAGTATGCGGGGAGCGTACTTGGAAGCAACAGATTGGCATCAGGCAAATCTTTCTGGTGCAATTATGCCGGATGGAACTATTCACGAGTAAAGATGATTTAGTTGCTGTCAAATAAAAATATGCGATCGCACTTTCCCAAATTCAAGCACTAAATTTACTCATCAACTTTGTGCAAGGCATCTGCGTTGTGAGCCGCAGGTTTGCCTGTTTTATCTGTTATCGTATTGGTACTACTAAATGTTATTTTATTACTCCTTCATAATTGGTAATTGTTCATTGATAATTGATCTTAGCTGTTTGGTTATCATCTTTAAATGAACTAGCATTAGGGCTAAGTGTAATTAAATCTTCTATATTACGTTGCATTGTGGCACAAATAGCATCTAAAGGCAGATCGTTGGGATCGTGACCAAAAGGATTTTCAATTTCTTCTCCAATTTCTTCAATTCCAAATAAGGTAAAACTAATTAAAGCTACAATTCCTCCTGTAGCCCAGTTTAAAGAATCAACAAATTGAAATGGTAGCAGTAAACAATAAATTAACAATAATTGCTTAAGATGAATAGAATAAGCTAAGGGAATAGGTGTTTTTAAAATCCGCTCACTAGCACCTAACATATCTACCATACTATTCAATACATCATTTAATGCGTTTAACTGGTATAAGTTAAGACAATTTCGTTGATACTGACTTTGGAAATAATCTCCTATCCAAAAAGCAATTTCTAAGGGAGGGTTATTCATTGTTTTTAATTTGAAATAACGACTAGGAGGCATCAAGCTTTCTAATTCGCTACTTACTACTTCTGATCTTAAATGTAGCTTAGTTGCAACAGCAAATGCTACTAACAATCTCATGTTAGCTTCTTTCTCTTTCCTGTCTTCTAGATTTTTTTCTTCGATGGCTACCCAAATCAAGCGAGCTAAGTTTCGGATGTTATTAACTAAAGTACCCCAAATTTTTCGCCCTTCCCAAAAACGCTCATAAGCTGTATTAGTTCTAAAAACTAATAATAAACCTAAAACGATGCTAGAAACCACACCGTCTAAATTTTCCCAATATACAGGTATGCCAAAATGATCGAGAATTGAAATGAAAAATCCAAAAATCCCACAAAAGATTACCCGCTTATAAATTGTTGGAATGACAGAACCTTTCAAGGTTAAAGCTAATTTAAACCAATTATGATCTCTCATACATTTTTTACAGAGAAAATTAAATTATAATTCTTGCTCTTAATCAATTATTCCATCTGTGTGCATCTGTGTTTATTTGTGGTTAATTAATCAAATGACTATAACCTACAAGGTCGATTGATAATTGACAGGGCTTATGTAAAGATTAAAACAACTCACGTCAGCTTACCTACTTCTATTTTGGATGAAAAACTGCAACAAGTGGGAGCTACTTAAACAGGCGTTTTGGATTCCATTGAAGAACGCGGGGTGATTCGTAGGGAATGCGATCGCCTAGCGTATCTGGTTAACTAGCGCAAGTAAAGAACCGCAAGAAGTTTTACCGCCAATTGCTTTAAAGATGGGACAAGCTGTGCAAGGTAGTCGCCTGGGGAACGCCAATTATTGTCACAGTTGGTAGAGACGCGCGATCGCAAATCTTTCTTAAGTTTCCTCTAAACGAAAAGCAATTATCCCTAGAGGCGGACGGCTAATTATTA
>JBARVL010000480.1:0-18062 GCA_049646245.1 Crinalium sp.
CAGTAACGGGGCAACCACGGGGGGATGCCCCTACAAAAAATGAAACAGCCCTGCCCCTCTCTCCTCTCTCCTTGCGATCGCATTTCCAAAGATCGTAAGATGAAGAGTTCTATCTCCAACTCAATGCTGCTGGATTTCTACCAGAAAAAAGATTATGGCGAAACGTGTGCAATTAGTTTTAAATCAAGATGTTAGCAAACTAGGGAAAATCGGCGACTTAGTGGAAGTTGCTCCTGGCTATGCTCGTAATTATCTTATCCCTCAAGGAATGGGAGCTAAAGCCACTCCTGGCTTGCTCAAACAAGTGGAACGGCGACGTGAAAAAGAACGGGTGCGCCTATTAGAACTCAAGCAGGTAGCTGAACAGATTAAAGCAGTCCTAGACAAAGCTGGTAGCTTTAATATTGGTAAGCAAGCTGGTGAAGGCGATGCGATTTTTGGAACCGTCACTGCCCCAGATGTAGCGGCTGCAATTCAAGCATCTACAGGTCAGGAAGTAGATAGACGGGATATTACCATACCTGATATTCATCAGTTGGGTACTTATAAAGTTGAGATCAAACTGCATCCAGAAGTCTCAGCCGTAGTAGAAATTAACGTTATACCAGGTTAATGCCTCAGCTAACTAATTTCCAAGTAGTGGTAAATAGGTCAATCTAATTAAACGTATTACCCCACTTTTTAGCCCCCTCCGGTGTCAGCATTGGAGGGGGAGATTTTATCAATTATCAATGACCTCACTTAATTGAGTAAGCTGGTCTTAGCCTGCTTACTCTGTACTGCTGTTATGGTTCAGGAATTAAATTTTCAAGCTGCCCGTAGCCTACCACCTCAAAATGTTGAGGTGGAGGAGGCAATATTAGGGGGTATCCTGTTAGATCCAGAAGCTTTGGGTCGAGTAGCTGATGTTTTGAATGCAGAAGCTTTTTATATCCCCGCACATCAAGACATCTATCGAGCAGCACTAGCCCTCAACAGCCAAGGCAAACCCAAGGACTTAATTAATGTTAGTGCTTGGTTATCTGACCATGACTTGCTAGAAAAGGTTGGCGGACTCAACAAATTAGTGCAACTGGTAGAGCGGACTGTCAGCGCGGTCAATATTGATGCTTTAGCGGCGCTGGTAATGGACAAGTTCTTGCGCCGTCAGTTAATTAAAGCTGGTAATGAAATTGTGCAGCTTGGTTATGAGACAGCGACAGAGTTAGAAACAGTCCTTGACCAATCAGAGCAGAAAATTTTTAGTTTGACGCAAGTGCGTCCCCAAGATGGTTTGATTCCGATATCCGATACGCTGATTCAAGCTTTTCAGGAAATTGAAACCCGCCATGAAGAAGTTGCACTTCCAGGGCTTACTTGTGGTTTTTACGACCTTGACGCAATGACAGGCGGTTTCCAAAAATCTGACCTGATTATCATTGCGGCTAGACCGTCGATGGGAAAAACAGCTTTAAGTTTAAATATTGCTTACAATATCGCAGCTACCCATCGTTTACCTGTGGCAGTTTTTAGCTTAGAAATGTCTAAGGAACAGTTGGTACAGAGATTACTAGCTAGTGAGGCGGGGATTGAAAGTAATCGCTTGAGGTCGGGGAGAATTAGCCAAAATGAGTGGGAACCTTTGAGTCAAGCTGTCGGAATGTTATCGGAATTACCGATTTTTATTGATGATACTGCCAACATGGGTGTGATGCAAATGCGATCGCAAGCCCGTCGTCTACAAGCAGAAAGTAATGGTAAGTTGGGAATAATTTTACTAGATTACTTGCAATTAATGGAGGGAGGTAGCGATAATCGAGTACAAGAGTTATCAAAAATTACGCGATCGCTCAAAGGTTTAGCCCGTGAATTAAACGTTCCAGTTATTGCACTTTCTCAATTAAGTAGAGGCGTAGAAGCACGTACCAACAAACGCCCCATGATGTCAGATTTGAGAGAGTCAGGATCGATCGAACAAGATGCCGATTTAATTATGATGATATATCGTGACGCTTATTATAATCCCGATACACCTGATCGAGATATTACAGAACTTATAATTGCCAAGCATAGAAATGGACCAACAGGTACTATTAAACTATTGTTCGATCCACAATTTACCAAGTTTAGAAATTTAGCAAAACAAAATAATTATTAAAAAACTAATAATTGCCAAAATCAGCTTGCAAAACTTTGCCTCTCCTCAATCATACTGATGGCAATTGATTCAGAGAGGCAAGATTATTACTAACTAATTTTCAACAATTCCACATCAAAATTTAGAGTTGCATTGGGTGGAATTACCCCACCAGCACCCCTAGCACCATAACCTAATTCTGGGGGAATAATTAACTTGCGACGATCGCCTACTTTCATTGTACTGAGTCCTTCGTCCCAGCCCTTAATTACTTGTCCCACCCCAAGTTTGAAAGAAAAAGGTTGATTGCGATCGCGCGAACTATCAAACTTTTCACCATTTTCTAAAGTTCCGGTATAATGCACAACCACCGTCTGACCTTTTTTCGGAGTTGCGCCATCCCCTTCTTTTAACTGAACATACTTCAGACCAGAATCGGTCGTCACAACATTTTCTTCTGAGTTAGTATTCATCGCAATTAGCCTGTTAGTGTCAGCTATGGAATTATCAGTAGTTGCAGTTTGAACTACAGCAGGTGGCGTAAGTGCCAGTTCATCTGCTACTGCTGAAGGTTGACCAGAAGTCAATTGAACTAAAATCACGAACAACCCACAGAACAGCATAACCCCCAAGCTGATCAGAATCTCTCTCATTCATCAATCCTCCAAAATAAAAAATTAACGCCAAAGCTTATTTTCTAAATCACGCACTTGACGTTCCAATCGGTCAATACGTCCCCGTAACTCGTCCATCTCCGACTGTTTAGGGACACCCAAATCTTGTAGCATATTACGCAACTGTCGGTGCATTTGTGCCTCAACATTTCCTTGCTCAGACTTGAGTTGCTGCATCATATCATCTACAAACGCCTTAGCCTGCTCAGGATTGATTTTGCCATCCTTGACCAAATCATCCCCCACCTCTCGCAATTTTTCTGTTACTAAAGACGTAGTGCCTACACCAATCATTAGTAACTGTGTGAGCCAATTATTATTATCCATATTCCCTGCCTGTGATCTGATGAAATGTTCGTTTTAATATAGACATATCTAGCCTACAGTTCTATTTTGTTACATTCTAATTACAGGTGACGGGTGAGGCGTAAGTAGTAAAATTACCACTTCGAGCGATTATTGTCAGCCTAAGTATATGTAACTTCACGGAGTTTAAAACCTCTCTGTATCCGCGTTTATCTGCGTTTATCTGCGGTTAATTAACCAGAATTAAGACTTTTGCGACAAGTCTATTTAACTACGGCTTAGTTTAATTTTAGATAATTAACCACAGATGCACACAGATGAACACAGATGGAATAACTGATTTTTGCACAAAGTCTCATGTCTAACTGCCCAAAGTGCCATCAACCAGTAAACTTTCAAGCAATTACCTGTCCATATTGCCGAACAGTTCTAAAAGCTTATGGTCATCCTGGCATGACCTTGCACCGTGCCGATAAAGGTACATACCTGTGCGAAAGTTGTACTTACCATCACGATGATACCTGTAACTTTCAAAAGCGTCCTTATGCTATGGAGTGTACACTCTACCAAAATGTATTTCAGCCAAAATTAAACCAAGAAAATCAAATCAGCTATAGCTGGGACAAAAAAATCAAAATTTGGTGTCAAAGGCATCAAGGTTTATTAATGCTATCGGGTTTAGTAATAATTAGCTTGATAGTCGCGATATTTTCACTCCCTAAATAAATTACAGAACAGTAGCAGTAATAGAACTATCTGAGTCAGTCGGATTAACATTAATTACTTGCAACTCTTCAACAGGGGTAGCTTTTTGTTGAAACACAGCTAAATCAAACCAGAAAGTTGTACCAACTCCAACTTCACTTACTAAGTGGACACTACTATGATGTTTCTCAATAATATTTCTAACTATCGAAAGACCTAAGCCAGTTCCTTCTAGAGTATGCACTCGATTTTCTACTCTGAAAAATCTGTCAAATATAGCTGCTTGATCTTCTGGATCGATTCCAATTCCTGTATCAGAAATTTCAATCCTTACTACGGGATTTTGAGCTTGGACATTATTATTTAGATGCTCAGATGTTTGATATTCTTCCAGATTAACTTTCTGACCAACATTTGTTAATAAATAAGCACGAATTACTACACGCCCGCCAGGTTTAGTAAACTTCAAAGCATTGCCTACTAAATTAGCTAATACCTGAAGTAACAAATCATAATGACCTATAACTGCTGGCAATTCAGGCTCAATTTCTTGATTGAGTTCTATGCCTTTATCTTTAGCATTAAGTTGATAAGTACGAAGTGTTTGTTCAATCGGTTGAACAAGTTCTACTGCTTCTAAATGATAGATTCGGCATGATTCTAACCGCGATAAATCTAATACATCGTTAACGAGGCGGGTAAGGCGGTCTGTTTCACGATTTGCTGTGTCTAAAAATTCACGGCGTTCTTCTTCTGTCAAATCTTCGCCATACTCATGTAATGTTTCAATAAAAGATTTGATGTTAAATAAAGGCGTTCTTAGTTCGTGAGAAACATTACTAATGAATTGACTTTTAGCATCATTTAGTTCTACTTCACGAGTAATGTCTTGAATTGTCATAGCAATTCCTTTAACACTATCTCGGTACTGATCAAGAACTGTAGTAAGAAGAATGCGTATAGTACGGTCTGCTGGCTGTGTTAGTGTAACTCTAAACTCGGCTGCTTCGCGATCGCCTGCCGCAATTTGATACAAAGGTCTAGTAATTTCTACTTGTACAGACCGAGGTAAAATATGCAGCACGTTTACTCCCACAACTTCACTACCTTCCCAACCAAAAATGCGCCTCGCTGTAGGATTAATTAAAATTGCTGTTAAGTCGGTATCTATTAATACCGCGCCATCAGCAATTGTAGAAACCAAAGTTTCTAACTTAGCTTTTTCTGCGGTTAATTCTTCAATATTTTGTTCTTCATAACTCTCCAACTTTTCTGCCATTTCGTTGAAGCTGATAATTAACTCGCCTAATTCTCCACCAAAAGGCAAATCAACTCGCTGTTTAAAATTACCAGCAGCAATATTTTTCACACCCTTCACCAGTTCTTTAATCGGTTGGGTAATATTTAGAGCGTTAAATACTGCTCCTAAAATTACCATTACCCAAATCGAAATAAAAACCGCAATAGTAACATCTCTAGTAAGATTTGATGAGGCGACAACTGTAGGATTAGGGTTAATCCCAATTGCTAAAACACCTAAATATTTACTGTCGTGAGTTAAAGGTACAAATACATCAGTAACTTCTCCACCAGGAGTCCTGTGTTGTCGTACCATCGGTATATCAGAATGTTCAGCGTAATTTTCCGGCAGTTGAATCCGTCGCTGAATAGTCAGGGAATTTTCCACCTCAGATTCCGAGAAAGGAATTCCTAAGAAGATTTTGCCTTCAGCGTCCGCATACAGCATATAGCGGACGCTGGAAGTACTGCTATAAAAGCGGTGGGAAAAACGCGCTACCTCAGAGAGATGGTTTTCCGCAATCAATGGTGCGACATTAGCAGCTAGTAATAAACCTAAGTCGCGACCAAAACGAGTGTCGTTCATGCGGGCATCCTGCTGAATCGTGTTAACTGCCCAAAACGTCAGACCACTCATAATCAAGGAAACGACTAAGGTTGCTGCTGCCATTAGTCGTGTTTGGAGGGTAAACTCAGACCCCCAACGGGCAATAACTTCTCGAATTTTTCTGATGAGATCCAGCAAGATTAAGGCAAGATGAAGTACGAAGTTTACAATGAGAAGGCTAAAATTTTTCAGCTTCTATACTTCATACTTTAGCCTTTATTCGCAGTTAACCCCTAGTAGGTTAAGATTTACGGACACGATCGCCAATATCACGGCGATAATACATTTCATCAAACTTAATACAGTCTACTGCGGCATAAGCTTGTGCGATCGCTTCCTCAAAGTTATCCCCTATCGCTGTCACGCCTAAAACTCGACCACCATCGGTGACTAATTTTTGCTGCTTAAGTTGAGTACCAGCATGAAAAACATCAGCGCCTAATGCTTCCGCTTCCTCTATCCCCATAATTTCTCTTCCTTTTTGATAATTACCAGGATATCCACCCGCAGCAATGACAACACAGGTAGAAACCCCTGACTTCCAAACAATAGGAGGTTGTGCTGCTAGACGTTGTTCCGCACAAGCTAACAATAAATCTTCTAATGGTGTTTCCAATAAAGGTAAGATTGCTTGAGTTTCTGGATCTCCAAAACGACAGTTAAATTCCAGTACTTTAGGCTCACCTGCTGGTGTAATCATCAAACCAGCATAGAGAATACCTCGGTAGTCAATATTTCTAGATTTTAACGTGGCGATCGCAGGTTCTAAAACTTCTTTCTGGATGCGTTCCATTAACTCAGGCGTGGCAATTGGCGCTGGTGAGTATGCGCCCATCCCACCTGTATTTGCCCCAGTATCTCCATCACCAATACGTTTATGATCTTGAGCAGGAAGTAATGGACGAATTGTCAACCCATCCGTCAAAGCTAAAACCGAAACTTCTTGACCTGTCAAATATTCTTCAATTACCAGAGTGCGATAATTATTTTGGAACAACTCATCAATTGCCGCTTGCGCTTCCTCCACCGTCGCAGCTACAACTACGCCCTTACCTGCTGCCAAACCATCAGCCTTAACAACAATTGGCGCACCGAGTATCGCTACATAAGCTTTTGCCTCCATCGCATCCGTAAAAATTTTTGAACGCGCTGTCAAAATTCCAGCTTCATCCATTAAAGCCTTAGCCCAAGACTTACTCGACTCAATTTGCGCCCCTTCCTTACTTGGACCAAATACCTGGACATTTTTACGCTTCAAGTAATCCGTAATCCCTAAAGATAGTGGTAATTCTGGACCAACCACAACCATAGAGATATTGTGGACTGACACACATCTGCCGATGCCTTCAAAATCATCTACCCTGAGAGATAGATTTTGACAACGCTCCATTGCCGCAGTTCCACCATTTCCAGGCACACAGATAATCTGCTGAACCTTCCCAGACTCCAGCAGTTTAGACGCTAAGGCGTGTTCGCGCCCTCCATTACCAACTAATAAAACTTTCAACTTCCTCTCGCCTCGGTCAATTAACAATTAACAATTATCAATTAACAATTATCATTAGTCATTGATCGTTGTCAGAATTGCAGCGATCGCATAATTAACAGGACTTACGCAGAAAGTCTCTGTCACCAAGATCGTCACACTACTTATAGGGTAAATTAACTTGCCCTGACCACATAAGTAGTGCGGGCATCTTGCCCGCTTGTTGAAAAGAGCGTAAGTCCTAATTAAGTA
The DNA here is from genome assembly GCA_049646245.1 of Crinalium sp. Lineage (GTDB taxonomy): Bacteria > Cyanobacteriota > Cyanobacteriia > Cyanobacteriales > PCC-9333 > Crinalium. The sequence continues at coordinate 7,446 of JBARVL010000480.1, forward strand.
ATTTTTGACACTTTCTGATCCTACTATTGACAAACTTTGATTTTTATGATTTAATAATATTATAATGGGATGGATGCGCCCATATTACTCCAGTTTTCCCGAAAAACTTAACCCTCAGAACTTTTATAACTCCTTTTGCTGTTGATAACGTAATTTAAACTCCCGTTGTTGCTGATTGTGATCAACAATTGGCGCAGGATAACCCAAAGATGCACGTTCTAAAGGTGTGATATTACCAGTAATTAGCAACTTAGTATCAAGAGAACGTAATTCTGGCAACCATTGACGGATGTATGACCCATCTGAATCAAATTTTTGAGATTGACTAGCTGGATTAAAAATTCGCAGTGGTTTAGGGTCCATACCACTAGATGCACTCCACTGCCAACCACCATTATTAGCTGACAAGTCGCCATCAATTAGCTTTTGCATAAAGTATTTTTCACCCAACTGCCAATTAAGCAGCAAGTCTTTAGTCAGGAAACTAGCGACAATCATCCGACATCTGTTGTGCATCCAACCGATAGTATTCATTTGTCTCATCGCAGCATCAACGATGGGATATCCAGTTTTCCCATCACACCAAGCTTGGAAATGTGCTGAGTTGTCATTCCAAGGGAAGTTTTTAAAAGCTTCTCGGTAAGCGCCTTGTGCTAATTCGGGGAAGTTATAGATAGCGTGTTGATAAAATTCCCGCCATGCTAATTCTTGTTGCCAAGTTTGGATACTAGCTTGTGCTGCTTCAGGGCGGTTATCAGATAAAGTTGCGATCGCATCCCAAACAGTACGAATACCAATAGCACCAAATTTTAGAGCCGCACTTAGTTGAGATGTACCCTCAACGGCTGGAAAATTGCGTTGTTCTTGGTATTGATCGATACTGCGATCGCAAAATGTAGTTAATTTCGCTTGTGCTGCTGCTTCCCCTGGTGAAATTACCAGATTATTATCCCAAATAAAGCCTAAATCTTTAGCAGTTGGTAATTCTACAACTCCAGCTTGTCGCGCTGCTTCTTTTTCCTTGTCAGTTAACCCTGTGGCATTTTGTAATGCTGGTACTGGAGTAGCCTTAGCTTTACTAATCCAGTTTTTCCAAAAAGGCGTATATATAGTGTAAGGTTGACCGGAACCTGAGCGAATTTCCTCTGGAGAATGTAAGAGTTGATCCCAAAAATTTTGTGTCGCAATGCCTTTTTCTTTTAAGGCTGCCAGGATAGTGCGATCGCGCTCTTTTGCATAAGGTTCTACATCCCAATTCCAGAATACCGCTTTCGCGTTAAGAGATTCTGCCAGCTTAGGTATTGCTGTTGTTGGTTCATTAAATAGTATTAATAACTCGCTACTAACTTCGGCATAACGCTGTTGTAGTGACTCTAAACAGCCAAGCATATAAGTAACTCTGGCTGGTGCAACATCATCTCGCTTTAAGATATTGGGGTCTAGGCAGAAGACTCCCACTACTTTTGATGTTTGCTGACGTGCGGTGGCAAGCCCTATGTTATCTGAGATGCGTAGGTCGCGGCGATGCCAGAATAAGATTAAATCGGACATGGAGATGAGGGGGTTTGGCAATATTGGGGTTGTTGGTGGGAGTTGTTAGTTTTTTTTTTTAACGCAAAGGGCGCAAAGGTATACGCAAAGGTCGCAAAGGGTTAGTAAGGGTTAACTGTTGGGGGTGAAAATTTTAAGTTTTTTGAAGTAGGTTGTTATTTTAGCTGAGATGGTTGATTTGGTTCAAAAATTGACCATGAAAGGAACCAAGCTTACATATTACTTTTGAGTATATCAATGCTCTAAAATTTGTCAAGCCTACAACGTCGAGAATTCGTTGCCTAAATGCCACCCTTCTCAATAATGCTTTTAAAATCTGAGCGGATAAAAATATTATGGTAAATTTTTGTAAAGATTAGGCTGGCTTGTAATTTAACTCCTCTCTCCTCTCTCCTCTCTCCTCCCTCCTCCCTCCTCACCCCTCCCTTAAAAACGGACGTGCTAAGAAAAAGCTAGAAATAGATTTAGCATCAACTGGTTCTCCAGCTAATATTGCTTGCTCTAATTCTTGGGGAGTCATTAAAACTATTTCTATATCTTCATCAGCATCCTGAGCGGGGGGAGTTTCTAACTTTTCTAAATCTTGAGCCAAAAAAGCATAAATAATTTCATCAGAATAGCCAGGAGCAAGAAAAAACTCCCCTAACTTTTGCCAACGATGGGCGCGATAACCTGTTTCTTCCTCAATTTCTCGCTTAATAGTTTCAGCAGGATTTTCGTTTGCCTCTATAGTTCCTGCGGGAAACTCTAATAACCTACCTTGAGTAGCAAAGCGATACTGTCGTACTAAAATCAGTTTGCCTTCTGGTGTAACAGGTATAGCCAAAGCCCCGCCTGGGTGACGGACACATTCCCAATCACCCTCCACGCCATTAGGTAAGCGGAGAGTATTAACATCAAAACTAAACTTTCGACCTTGATAAAATAAACGTTGTTTCAGAATTTCCGGTGGTTCATTACCCACAGACATAAGCTTACTAACTCCAAAAACACCTTAAATAATTAAACCAAACACTAAATTCTACCTTTGCGACCTTTGCGTCCACCTTTGCGCCCTTTGCGTTAAAAACCAACTTTACGGACACCAGAACAATCTACCGCTTGCAACAGTTGCGCGATCGCACTTCCCGACTTAGGCTCAATCCAAAGGGGCGCAATTTCAGCTAATGGTACTAAAACAAACCCTCTTTCCCGCATACGCGGATGAGGTATTTGGAGAGATTGCGTATCTAAAATTAAATCATCATATAATAAGATATCTAAATCAAGAGTTCTAGCGCCCCAATGTTCTGTACGCACCCGCCCAAATTCCTCCTCAATATTTAGAAGTTTTTCTAATAACTCATCTGGCTTTAACTTAACCTCTAAAATCGCACAAGCATTTAAATAATCTGGTTGCGGTGGACCAATAGGTGCAGTTTGATAAAAACTAGACTGAGATATTAAGTTAATACCTGGAGTGTTAGCAATAGTTGTTAGTGCCGATTTAAGGATGGCATGAGAGTCACCCAAATTACTACCAAGTGCGATCGCACTACGTTTATAATCTTGTTTTAAATTCATTCTTGATCACCAACTGAAAATAGTAACTGCACTCAATGCTCCCACCTGCGGCGCAAAGTAAAGTTATATTACTTAGGAATTGACAAAAATATTTTCTTGTGATTATTTGCTAAATAGGCGCTTGCTATTCTCTCATCAGATAGGATGCGCGTAAAATTACCACAATGCCACCTATAAAAATAAAAATATATCTTCAATAATTCGGAATTGCCCTCAATCTGGTTGTAGCTAATTTCAGCAGTTATTGATGGAGTAGTGAAATTTAACTAAGTTAATATCCTCCTGCCATCAGTTTTCGGAAAAAAAGTGTTTATATAGTCCTCTCAAATAAGTTGATTTTTTTTACCATGATCGTACCTAAAAGCAACAAACCTAAACCACGTCCAAGCAATCAACCCAAAAAACCAGCTAATCCTAGAGAAGGTTTGCCTGGTAGAAGGGTACCCGGTGGGACGAGGTAGAAATAAGGCGGGTTCCTACTCGCCCTCGAAATTAATAAATGAATGAACGCAATAAACTGAATTTCTATCCTTCAACCGTCTCTAGGACTCCCGCCAGACTGTAATAGTAAGTTGGTAAGTTAAATTTTTAGCACTTAGAGCAAACATTGACTCATCGCCCCATATACCTAGATTGCCACGCCACAACACCTGTTGATCAACGGGTACTAGAGGCAATGTTACCTTTCTTTACAGAACACTTCGGCAATCCCGCCAGCATCAATCATATATATGGATGGGAAGCAGAAGCCGCCGTTAAAGCTGCAAGACAAACCTTAGCCGATGCAATCAACGCCACACCTGAAGAAATAATCTTTACCAGTGGCGCGACAGAAGCCAATAATTTAGCTATTAAAGGAGTCGCGGAAGCTTATTTTAGTAAAGGTCGCCATATAATTACTGTCCAAACAGAGCATAACGCGGTACTTGACCCTTGTAACTATTTGCGATCGCTCGGCTTCGATATCACCCTTCTACCAGTCCAACCCGACGGACTCCTCGATTTAAACCAGCTAGAAAAAGCTATCCGCCCTGACACAATTTTAGTTTCTGTCATGGCTGCCAATAACGAAATCGGTGTATTACAGCCATTAGCCGAAATAGGCGCAATTTGTCGTAACGCGAATATTCTCTTCCATACCGATGCCGCTCAAGCTATTGGCAAAATCCCCCTAGATGTAGATGCGATGAAAGTCGATCTACTATCCATGACTGGTCACAAAGTTTATGCCCCCAAAGGTATCGGCGCATTATATGTCAGACGGCGCAACCCAAGAGTAAAGCTATCGCCTCAGTTACACGGTGGTGGGCATGAACGCGGAATGCGATCGGGTACACTATATACACCCCAAATAGTGGGATTTGCCAAAGCTGTAGAAATAGCCTTAACAGAACAAGAATCAGAAAATCAACGCCTTACTCAACTACGTCAGCGACTCTGGAAACAATTAAGTCACCTTGAAGGAATTTATCTTAACGGGCATCCAACTCAGCGACTAGCAGGAAATTTAAATATTAGTGTCGAAGGAGTTGATGGTGCTGCGCTATTGCTAGGATTACAACCAGTAGTCGCTATTTCATCTGGATCAGCTTGCACTTCTACCAAAACTACCCCAAGTCATGTGTTAATAGCATTAGGACGCTCAGAACAACTCGCCTATGCTTCCTTACGATTTGGAATTGGCAGGCATAACACAGAAAACGAAATTAGTCAAGTAGCCGAAAGTGCGATCGCCACTATTTCTAGTTTACGCCGACAACCATTGCTCAACAGTTCAGCAACAAACTAAAATAATGATTAGGAACTTGCTCCTGTAACTACCATACAGACTGTTAGCAAAGAAGTAACTCCACGATATAATACTCATCAAGAGGAGCAGTTGCGGATTGAAGCTCCATCGGGTTGCCCCCTTGTGAATTATTCATGGATGCTGGGCGCAGAGGCTGTCTTCCTTGACTTTCTGTCCACTGTTTGCCAAATCCAGTGTTTTTCCTTTATGACAAGGAATAACGCTGGCTACTCATTCTTAAAAAATTGTTAACCCCAATGTGTTTGATATCCATCACTTTGGGTTAACCAAGCATTTATTGCTCTTTCTGTGAAGTTAGAGTTTTTAGCTGATACATCCATCTACTTTATTCCAGCAAAAGTGAGAGGCAGAAAAATCGTCATGCCTAAGCTGGCTGAAAATTTTTGAGGAAATTGAATGCCAAAGCAAATAATTATCGCAGAGCAGCATCGGATTGCTGCCGTGTTTTCTGAAGATCAAATTCAAGAACTTGTTGTTGCCACTGGGAATCATCAAGTTGGCGACATTTATTTAGGTAGCGTTGAAAATGTCTTACCAGGGATAGATGCAGCATTTGTAAATATTGGAGATTCTGCGCGAAACGGCTTTATCCATGTCACTGATTTAGGACCATTACGACTAAAGCGCAGTGCTGGAGGAATTACTGAACTGCTGACACCACAGCAAAAAGTATTAGTCCAGGTAATGAAAGAGCCGACGGGGAATAAAGGACCTCGACTCACAGGCAACGTTACCTTGCCTGGTCGCTACGTGGTACTTATGCCCTATGGACGTGGTGTTAATCTCTCTAGACGAATTAAAAGCGAACCTGAGCGCAACCGCCTGAGAGCCTTGGCAGTATTAATTAAGCCCGCCGGAATGGGACTATTAATCCGTACCGAAGCTGAGGGCAAAGCAGAAGAAGCAATTATTGAAGATTTAGAAACACTGCAAAAGCAGTGGGAATTAGTTCAACAAGAAGCCAATTCTACTAGAGCGCCAGCACTACTTAATCGTGATGATGATTTTATTCAGCGTGTATTGCGGGATATGTACAGTGCCGATGTGAATCGGATTGTGGTTGATTCCAATACCGGAGTAAAGCGAGTCAAGCAACATATATTAAGTTGGAGTGGTGGTAAAGCGCCAGAGGGTGTATTAATTGACCATCACCGTGAGCGATTACCAGTTTTAGATTATTTCCGAGTCAATGCGGCAATTCGGGAAGCACTAAAACCCAGAGTTGATTTGCCTTCCGGCGGTTATATCATCATTCAACCGACAGAAGCACTAACAGTAATTGATGTTAACTCCGGTTCTTTTACCCGTTCAGCGACAGCACGGGAAACAGTTCTGTGGACAAATTGCGAAGCAGCAACAGAAATCGCTCGCCAGCTAAGGTTAAGAAACGTTGCTGGTGTGATTATTGTTGACTTCATTGATATGGACTCGCACAAAGACCAACTTCAGGTCTTAGAGCATTTTAATAAGCAACTCAGAGAAGACAAAGCTAGACCACAAATTGCTCAACTATCGGAACTCGGCTTAGTTGAACTGACTCGCAAGCGCATGGGTCAAAATATCTATGAATTGTTTGGTCATACTTGTACAACCTGCGGTGGATTAGGTCATTTAGTACGCTTACCAGGTGAAACTACCCGTACTGGCGAAATTGCAGAACCTGGTGCGCCAGTACCTGTAATTCCAATTTCCAACAGAGAAGTCAATAGAGATAGAGAGGTAAATAGGGAAGTAAATCGGGAAGTTAATAGAGAAGTAAATCGGGAAGTTAATAGGGAAGTTCGGACAATACCCTACCCCAACACCCCCAGTGTGCGGGAAGTTTCCCCATTAGAGAATTGGCAAGAACGCAACGAACTATCCGATTTTGATTCTTCAGAGGATGACTCAGAATTAGATTTGTTTAATCATCCTAGCTATCAAGAGCAAGGAATAATTCCTAACAATCGTCGTAAACGTCGGCGTAAGATTGATGATCTACCTTTAAGGGAGGAACTACCTAAAGCTAACATTCGTATTCCCTCTCGCCCTTCTACGTTTAATGAGTCTCGCCCTTCTACGTTTAATGAGTTCAAGCGAGATTTACCCTTAGAATCTGAAGAACAGGGAAATATTGAGCCATATCGGCACGTTATCCCAGAAATCGAACGGGTAGAGAAACCTCAGCGTCCTAGACCTTCTCGGCAAGAAATTGAACCCCCTGAGATTATTTCGATAGAGATGACACCGGAGGAACAAGATGTTTATGCTTTGATGGGTGTTTCTCCTCTAATTCGTGTAAATCGGCAAATTAAGAATCCAAAATCAGTAATTATCGCACTTGTTCCCCCTGGAGAATCGCATACCACAGAGACACAAACAGAACTATCGTTAAATTTGCCTACAGAATCTGCTGTGGAAACAACGGTTAGGGAATCAGCTAATATAGAACAGCCAACTGTAATAGAGCAGCCAACTGTAATCGAACAGCCAACTGTAATCGAACAGCCAACTGTAATCGCATCTGAAACTACTGAGCAAGATGCTACTCAGATACCTGATGAACAACCGTTAGTTTCAGATGTAGCTGATAGCGACACTACTATTAACCGTCGTCGTCGTCGTCGCTCCAGTGCGATCGCATCAGAAAGTTAAATTGATTACAGCCAAGGGGGGAATTTACCATGCCGATGCAGAAAAGTCAAGAAAACATCGGCATCCTCCCACGCAGACCTAAATGGCAATTCCAACTTTCTGATCTTCCAGAGTTATCTTACAATCAACAACTTGTTGCAGGTGTAGATGAAGTAGGGCGGGGGGCTTTATTTGGTTCTGTAGTAGCCGCCGCAGTGATTTTACCTTTGTCTGCTTTTGAACCCCTAGCTCAAGCTGGTGTCAGAGACAGTAAAAAATTAACTGCGAATCGTCGGCTGAAACTGGCTGAACAAATTAAAAGTCTAGCCATTGACTGTCAAATCGGCTTTGCTGATGTCAGTGAGATTGACTCTTTCAATATTTTGCAAGCTTCGTTATTGGCGATGAAACGCGCCGTAACTCAGCTTAAAGTCCAGCCGGATTTATGTTTAGTTGATGGAAAGCAACCATTGCCAGAACTATCTATACCACAACTCAACTTAATTAAGGGGGACGAGCGATCGCTTGTGATTGCTGCTGCTAGTATTGTTGCTAAAGTATGGCGCGATCAACTCATAATTCAGTTAGCTACAGAATATCCGATGTATGACTTGCTAAAAAATAAGGGTTATGGTACTGCTAATCACTTACTAGCTCTGCAACAATATGGTCCCTCACCGCTACATCGGATGTCCTTTGCTCCTTGTCAACAAGCTGCTTTAGTCCAGCGAAAAACTGTTAGTTGTTAGGTGCTAAGGCTGATATTGAGCTTAATAAATCTGCGTTTGTGCTACTGTTAGCCCACTGGCAATAATCCGACAATAGCTGGTGCATTAATCTTTGTTTAATAGTTAATAGCACACTTTTAAGTAAACCGTTGCCTGTAGCTTCTAGCAGTGGCTTAGGAGTCAGCCAAAACGGTGGTGGCAATTCTACTTGCACTTCCAAATTGGCAATTCCCTTGAGAAATGTTTTGCCATTGTGTTGGTAAGGAGATAGCTTACCGATTAAGTTTAGTGAAAAGCGATCGTTAATATATTCAATACCCCGAATTTCACAAGCCACCGACTGAAGACGCACAGTCCCATCAGATGCAGCCCAAACTTTCATATCTACTGTAGGCTGAATACTGAGAGTCATAAAGCTTAAAGGACGCATTTTCAGACGAAAATACTCTTCACTAAGCTGTTCTATACGGCTGGAATCTGCAAGCGCACGCACAAGCCTTTGAGGTTGCCGTAAATAATGCTGTATCGGAATTGGCTGCTCTGGAACAACCATATCAACAGTTTGAGAAGCAACAAATTGGGTGTGCATCGGCTAATAACCAGCGATAATTTATTAATTTTACTTTACAAGTCTTAAAATCTAGGAGTATTTGTCAATGATTTAGTCGTTACACGACCCCTAAAATCTAGTTACTCATTAGGTATTATATTAAGGATCATAAAGATTTATGTCTTAACTATCCCTCTTTCTCAAGCAATAAGCATGGCTATATTATGCCGTTATATAGCTCAATAAAAATATTCCTTTTAGGTAATTAAGAAGTTAAAATTTTTAGCTACAAAACCTGATTAAAATAATTTGCCATAACTTCTTTAAAAGTTAATCCCAATTTACGGTCAAAGATATTACTTAAGAGGGAGGGCAGACAAGAAAAATTAACCACACTAATTAACAATATTAGTAAATCAACCTAATTAAATAAGCTAACGCGCATTTAAATTGTACATTTTTAATTTAGATAAAAGTTATCAAACCCTTTTCCCCTCTCTCCTCCCTCCTCCCTCCTCCCTCCTCTCCGCCCAAAACATAAAATCTAGAAACACAACAGCTTATGACAGTATCTATTGCACACTTGGGTCCTACTGGAACTTACGCTGAAGCGGCTGCTCTAGCTTATGCTAGTTGGCTAACTGAGGAAACAAAGCAAGAAACAATATTATGTCCCTATCCCAGTATTGCCCAGACTATTAAAGCAACGGCGCAAGGAAAAGCAAACATAGCTGTTGTTCCCGTCGAGAATTCGATTGAAGGTACTGTTGCAATTACGTTGGATACTGTATGGCAGCTTGAGATATTGCAAATTCAACAAGCTATAGTATTGCCAATTTCCCATGCGCTCATATCACTTGCACCTAATTTAAATGCCATTAAAACTGTTTATTCCCACCCGCAAGCTCTCGCCCAGTGTCAGGGTTGGCTGGAGGAGTTTATACCAGGGGTAAAGCCACTGGCGGTAAACTCAACAACAGAAGCACTACAGAATCTTAATCAAGATATTTATGCAGGTGCGATCGCATCGACACGAGCAGCAGAAATTTATCACCTCCCAGTATTAGCTCATCCAATCAATGATTATCCAGATAATTGCACTCGCTTCTGGGTATTAAGTTTGCAACCTTCAACAAGTGGAACTCATACTTCCTTAGCTTTCAGTGTGCCAGCTAATGTCCCAGGTGCATTACTAAAACCGCTACAGATGTTTGCTAGTCGGGGGATTAATCTGAGTCGGATTGAATCTCGTCCTACCAAGCGATCGCTTGGAGATTATCTGTTCTTTATTGACCTAGAAGGCGATGCCAGTCAAACATTTGTACAATCTGCGATCGCCGAATTAGCCGCTTACGCAGAAACGTTAAAAATTTTTGGCAGCTACAAAATTTTTACAAAATTACCCTGAATCATTCCTAAAAAACCCAATCCCCGACAACAAGATGCGAAGTCGGGGATCTCAGTATTCTAGTTTTTCAAAAATCAAATAAGGTTGCTATACCCAGCCACAACAACTTATTGCAAAGCATCTTTAAGTACAGTACGAGCCGCCAAATGATTGCGAGTTGACGTTAAAATTTCGGCTTCTCGCTCCAAACGACCTAATGTATCTTGCATTTGTAATAATGCTTGCTGCTCTGATGCCACCCCATACAAATTGCTCGCTACCCAATAAGATAATTCCAATGGGAGACTAGGAATGTCTTCGGGTAGTTCAATACTTTGGTCAGTTAGTTTAGCTGACAAACGCACGACATCGGTGAGTAACTGTTCCACTTCCCCAGCTAAGGGTCTGAGGTCTT
>JBARVL010000481.1:0-3036 GCA_049646245.1 Crinalium sp.
ATCGCCTTTCTCCTTTAGATGCCCATTTAGTAGCTGGTTCACCGTCTCAAATATTTGATACACCTTTTGGACGCGCAATTGTTGGTATTTGCTACGAGTCAGCCTTTTCAGAACATTTTCGCCGTCAAGCTGCTGCTGGGGGAGAGTTTATTTTAACTGCTTCTAATAATGCCCATTACAGTAAAAGTATGCCAGCACAACATCATGCCCAAGATGTGATGCGGGCAATTGAAACTGATAGATGGGCGGTAAGGGCAACTAATACTGGATATTCAGGGATTGTTAATCCTCACGGTAAGACATTATGGTTGTCTGGAATTAATACATATGAAATTCATGCAGATACGATTTATCGCCGACAAACGCAAACTTTATATGTGCGTTGGGGAGATTGGTTAACGCCAGTGTTATTAGTTTGTAGTGCGATTAGTTTGTTAATTAACCGCAGATAAACGCAGATAAACGCAGATGTAATTCAAAATTTTATCGCTTTATGCAATAGATCTATAGATAAATTCGTTCCCAGGTTGAACCTGGGAACGAGTCCTCTGCCTCCTTCATATAAAATGGAGTTCTAAGCTGGTATCACATTAAATGAAATACAAACTCGATCCTTATCTCCAGAAAAAGGAATTGTAGAATGCCAAAAATAAGATGGGAAAAGTACTAACATACCTTCTTCTGGTTTTACTGTATAATCTATCTGTCCGTCTGCTGTTTTCTTAATAAATAAATCAGCAAAACTCAAGTTACCTTTGCCACTATTGTTTTGTTTAACAGTATCGGGAACTTGAATATAATAAACACCACTAATTAAACTTTCTGGGTGAATATGGGAGTTTTGAAACCCTTCTGGCTCAAGTACGACAGCCCAACCACTGAGTTTCCATGTTTCGGGAAAATCTTGGAAAAAGTTATTTTTTGTATTTGTTGAACAATTACTTAAATAATTCTTGAGATGGTGGTTAACTACCTCACTTAATGCTGTAATAACTGAAGCATTATCTGTAAATATTTCGTGAGTTTGACTACCTTTATTTATGGGCTTGCCAGGGCGGTCTTTAAGTAAGGTAGGATGAGCATATATATATTTGTGCAAGGCAGCATTATAATCTTTGATGCTCTCCCAACCTTCTAGGCTATCAAACTGATATTTAGCTACTAATTCGGAGTAATCAAATATAGATTTAGATTCCTCAATTTTACCATGATTTTGCAGTGCTAAACCTAGATGAGCATAAGCTTTAGTATGCCTTGAATTAATTTTACGTGCTTGCTCAAATTGCGCGATCGCACCACTAAAATCACCCATTTCTCCTAACGCAATACCCAGATGGGCGTAAGCATCTGCCGAGTTTGAATCAATCTCAATAATTTGATGATAAAGTTTAATTGCTTCTTACCATTGAGACTGTTTACCCCGTATTTATGCCAAACTTGACATCGCTTTGATAGAATTGGGATCGTGTTTAATCGCTTGTTGGTAACAGTCAACCGCTTCTTCTTCTTTACCTTGCTGACTCAATACAAAGCCAAGATTTATATAAGCATCTGGTGAATTGGGCGCAAGTTTTGTTACTTCCCGATAACAAGCATCAGCTATTTTAATTCTGCCTTGTTCATAAAATACTGCACCAATATTAGACAAGGCTGCGGTAGAATAAGGATCGATTGATAAAGCGTGTTCATATACTGCTTGCGCCGCTTTCAGATCGCCTTTTTTATAAAACGCCATCCCCAATGAAGTCAAGCCTTCAAAAAAGTTGGGCTGAATAGATAAACCTTTATGGTATGATGCGATCGCTTGATCTAATAATCCCTGCTCCTGCAACAAATCACCCACCGTAAAATGGGCGAGTGAATGTCTTGGGTTAGCTGCTATTGCTTTAAATAAGGTTGGAATTGCTTCTGATACTAAACCTTTTTCAGTTAAAGCTATTCCCATGTTAAAATATGAATCTGCATACTCAGGCTGAAGTTGCAAAGCACTCTGATAACAGTTAATAGCATCGTCTAGCTGATTTGCTGCACGGTAAACATTTCCTAAATTATTTAAATAACCTACATTGTTAGGTTCGATTTTTACAGCAGCACTAATATAGCGTAGTGCATTTTCCTCATCTTTTGTTTGTAATTTCAGCAGACCAAGACCATTCAATATCTTGGCATTTTGAGGTTCTGACTTGAGGATGTGTTCGTAAATCTCTTCCGCCTGAGATAGTTCTCCAGCTTTATGAAGTGATATTGCTAAAGATACATTATTATTTGGTGTATTATATATTTGCTTCATAAATCCTGAGTTATTACCTTGATTTTAAGCAGCCTTTCGTCTTGGCTCTCTATATTATAAGAAAAACTCTAACTAAGTAGATGAGCATAGTTAAACTCAAAATCCAACTTGGTCATTAATAATTGATAATTGATAATTGATAATTGATAATTGATTAATGATGAAGCGATCGCTAAGTATCCTCTCCCTGAGCTTAATATTACTAGAGTCAGCCGTTACAGCCGCCCTAGCTGCGCCTCCCAGACCAGCAGATCAAGATGTATCTTGTGAAATATTAGTAGTTGGTGGTGGACTGGCTGGTGCTGCAACAGCTTATGAAGGTTTGCTTGCAGGGCGAACAGTTTGCATGACAGAAATTACCGACTGGGTAGGAGGGCAAATTTCTTCTCAAGGTGTCTCCGCACTTGATGAACGACCTACCCAGCGCGAAAGGCGATATTTTTCTCGCGGTTATCTAGAATTACGGGATAAGATTAAGCGTTACTACAATGACCTCAATCCTGGTGACTGTTGGGTGAGTGAATCTTGCTTTCTTCCTAAAGATGGTCATAAACTTTTAGCTCAAATTTTGCAGGATACAGCGAAAAAAGGTAAAGGCACGCTCAAATGGTTTCCTAACACAGTTATTAAAGAGTTAGATATTACTCCTGCTACAGCACAGGGGAATGGTAACGCGGGTGGACAGCAAATTCAAAGTGCGATCGCAATTCAACATTCTCCCGCACCAGGTACACGCCCGATCAATA
>JBARVL010000482.1:0-10811 GCA_049646245.1 Crinalium sp.
ACAACTTCGACAATTTTATTCCGAGATTCAGGTATAGTAAGTGCTTCGACACAAACCTGGGCAACTTTTTGGCGCGGAATGCTACCGTCAAACAGGGTATCTGCTGAGGACATCACGACAGAATTAGAGTTATCCTCATTTTTCAATCCACCAGGACGCACAATTGTATAGGTGAGACCGCTTTTTTGGATATACTCTTCTGCTTGCTTTTTCCACACTAAAATTAGCCAGAACAAGTTAAGTGGATGGAAGAATTTAGAAGTACACAGGGAAGATACAAAGACAAAATGCTGAATTCCGGTGGCTTTAGCTGCATCTACTAAATTCTTTGTGCCTTCATAGTCCACCTTATAAGGTCCAGTGGGATCAAGGCTAGGTTTGGCTCCGGTAGCGCACAATAGTACTGTACTATCTGCGATCGCACTTCTAAGACTATCCACTGAAAACAAATCACCTGTAACTAATTCTGCTTCATTGGGTAGTATTTCCCTAGCTGTTTCTAAGTTCCGAACGAAGGCGCGAACAGGAATTTGACGTTTTACTAGCTCTTGTACAATTCTACGTCCGGTTTCGCCTGTTGCTCCTGCGACAAATGCTTTCATAATTCTCCGTAATTTTCACATGGTAGAGCCTTAAATGTGCAAGTTATGCTAATTGAACAGGGAATAGTCTGAAAGTAATTAGCATTCAGCCGTAGTTGTCAGTTTTTTTGATCTTGTGCTACTTGTTGTAAGGGATTTCTCCCTTGTATATAGCTAGTAACTGACAGAAGCGTAAACTCTTCCCCAATTGTATGAACTTTGGCAGAAAGTCTTCGTCTTTAGCCCAAATATCTAAGATGAAAACGTCAAATTAAATTTCTACTGGCAACATCAGAAAACGGCAAAACGTACAGGAGAACAGGGATGCAGTCGCAATTTGTGGAAAATCAACCATTTGAGGTTCCTGAAGATATTTTTGATTCTGGGGCAAATTTTCTTGAACCAGATGCACAAGTAGCAGAATTAGCAACTACTATCGAACCAATGCGGTTCTCTAGCCAGTTTACAGACTGCATGGAAATGTATGCTGATGCGGTGACAGTTGCTAAATATCTGGATGCTCACCAAGGTTGGTTTTGCCGTTGCGCCCACCCAATGACAGCAGAACCTTTGGGAGACAATGGTTATGCTTTAACAATTGGACGTTTTGGTTCTTTTGGTTATCAGGTAGAACCAAAAATTGGTTTAGATTTGCTACCCCAACAAAATGGAGTTTACCCTATCCGCACTATACCTGTGCCGGGATATGTAGCTCCTGGTTATGAAGTTGACTTTAATGCTGCTATGCAGTTGATAGAAGTACCAAATGATAATTTTGATCAACAATCAAAACTACCTGCTGTAATTACGCGGGTTGAATGGCAGCTAGATTTATCAGTTGATATTCAATTTCCTAAGTTTATTTACAAGTTACCAAAATCTGTCCTTCAAACAACAGGCGATCGCGTTCTTAGGGAAATTGTACGGCAAGTTTCCCGCCGCTTAACTCCCAAAGTGCAAGAAGACTTTCACACCAGCTTAGGTATTCCTTTTTCTACAAAATCAAGGAAAAATCGCGCTTAATACTGGTGTGAGTAGACATCGACACAAAATCAGGACTTACGCAGATACACTAAATAAAGGGGCAACCACAGGGGGATTGCCCCTACAGATGGTGTTTATTTTCATAATTTGCGCGCCCTGGACTTTTGTAACAAGGGTTATCGTTTACTAATAATCCTTTGAATAATTTCCAGACCGCTAACCGCCTGCCAGCTAAATAATCCTAGTAGGATAACATTTAAAAATATGTGGCTGTAACGCGCCCAATCTTTTCCTTTTTGCATATAGGGAGACAGTGAAGCTGAAACAGCAATTATCCCTGTCATGCCTAAACCTGCTAAAAGGTGGGGACCAAAAAACAGCTTGCTATTGTTGTAATAGGTAACACCCATACCAATTAGCGTACCGACAACCATCAAGGCTAACAAGATTGAGCCAATTTGGTAGTGACGGTTATTAAACTTGCCCTGGATTAACTCTTTTTTGAGTTCCCCTGTGGAATTTCTGGTACGTCGAATTTGAATACCTAAATATAAGGCATAGATAGAAGTACCTAAGACAATCCACATCCAGATTGGATGAATAAAATTCAGCCAAAATCCAATTTCTTTTTGGGTTTCTAAGCTCATAGGATGCAGATCATTTTTTAAGGAACTTTATAAAAGTTATCATCTTCAGTGACCAGTGACCAGTTTTTTTGTAGAGACGCGAGATCTCGCGCCTCTACGCAGGGAGGAGCGAGACCCTTTTGGTATAAATTAAGTTTTTGTACGCAACTGCTGATAAATTCCCTAACAGCGTATTAATTGATAATTGTTAATTGTTAATTGTTAATTGTTAATTGTTAATTGTTATGGAAGATCAGTTTTTGATACAGTCGGCTCGCACGGGAGATATTAAGAGGTTAATAACTATAATATCTAATAGCGCAAATGTCAATGCTGTAGATCGAGATGGCACAACGGCGTTAATGTTTGCTGCTCAAAAAGGCTATACAGAGATTGTGCGATCGCTCATTAATGCTGGTGCTAATATTAATCAAGCTGGAAAATTTGGTATTACAGCGTTAATGTTAGCTGCTGCTAGTAACTCCTTTGATGTGGTAAAAATTTTAGTAGCTCATAACGCTGATGTAAATGCCAAAAATGATGATGGCAGTACAGCGTTAATGGCAGCATCTTTTAAAGGCAATGTTGATATTGTGCAAATATTGCTAAATGCTTGTGCTGATGTGAGTATCAAAGATCGAGACAATGATACTAGCTTAAAATTAGCACTTAAAAGTGGTAATACAGCCGTTTTGCAAGCATTATTGAGTGCAGGTGCAGACCTAAATGATCTTAACGGTGACGCTGTAACAATAGCTGCAAGTGAAGGGCAAACGGAAATAGTGCAGGTATTGTTAGAACATGGGGCAAATGCTAATACTAAAAATCAAGAGGGTGAGACAGCTTTAAGTTTAGCTGCGGATCAAGGATATACAAAAATTGTCCAAATCTTACTAGAAGCTGGTGCTGATCCAAATACCCGCAACTTGGATGGTGGAACAGCTTTAATGGCAGCAACAGCAGGCGGTTATACAGATATTGTAATAGCTTTGCTTGATCGTGGTGCTAATATTAACGCTAAAGATCGAGATGATGAAACTGCTCTTAATTTAGCTGTTATTGAATGTCATGTTGATACTGTAGAAATCCTACTTGCTCGCGGCGCTAATTTCCAAGCTAGAAATAAATTAGGTGATACACCTTTAATGATAGCTGCATTGCATGGTTATACAGAGATTGTGGCAGCTTTGTTACAAAAAGAAGCGGATTTTAATGTTAAAAATTTTGGTGAGACAGCCTTAACTTTAGCTGCACTAAATGCTCATCTTGAAACAGTCAAAGTTTTACTACAAGCTGGCGCTGATGCTAATACAAAATTTGATGATGGCAAAACATTGTTAATGAAAGCTTGCGATCGTAATAATATTGTTTTAATCCAAGCATTACTAGCTCACGGTGGTACTGTTAATATTCAAGATCAAGCTGGTGCAACTGCGTTAATGTGGGCAGCGCATCGTGGTTATGTAGATGTTGTCAAAATATTGCTAGAAGCTGGCGCAGAGGTGAATATTAGAAATCAAGGCGGTTATACAGCTTTAATGTTGGCAGAATTTAATAATTATCCTGAAGTTGTGGAAATGCTTAAAGCTGCTGGTTCTGAAGAGTAATAACTGATCAGCGAGTTGTAACAATACGGTTACTAAATTTGTAAACTTTTGTTAAGATAATTTGAGGCTACCTGTAAAATTTTTCTAAAAGTGTTATATTTGTCAAGGCTGACGCATTTCAAGATAGAATCGGCAATATTTAGAGATCAGGGTGCAGTTGTACAGGCAAAAAAAGCAATTTAAATCAGTAGATTTTTTCAATCTATCGCTTAAATATTGCTAAGTCCTGTTAATTTCCCACACAAAATTAAGGTCTCTGCTAGTTATGGCTCAACCAAATATTCTGGAACTCGCAAAGCATGGGGATGCTAAGGCGATCGCTACTGTGTTTAATAATTATTTTAAACCTAATGGAGTTAGGGTAAAAGTTCTTGTTAAAAATGATTGTTTGCTAATCCTACTAGAATCATCCCAAGTTCCAAACAAACAAATTATAACTCCATTGATTCGTAAAGCGATAACGCGACTGGGCGTTGGTAGTATTAACAAAGTAAAAGTTTATGGAAAAAAAGATGGAGAAGAATTACCCTGTTGGCATGAAGAATTAAGTTTAGTAGATTTACCAAATTTAGTAATAAATAACGCTGACATTGCTTCTGATAAATTATTACCCCTAGAATCTCGAACAAGCTTGTATACAAATATATCTTTATTAAAGACTATTAGTGGGTTTGATAGCGAAGTTTATGCAGTTGCTGTTACCCCCGACGGTCAAAAGATTGTCAGTGGTAATGGAGATATTGAGCATAAAGACAATGCCATAAAAATTTGGAATATTGATACTGGTAAGCTGCTTGATTCACTCGAAGGTCATCAGCATTGGGTTTATACAGTTGCTATTACGCCTGACGGTGAAAAGATAGTTAGTGGCAGTTTTGACTATAACATCAAGATTTGGGATATCAACAAAAACAATATTAAACCCACGACTATTGAGGATTACGACCGAGTTAATTCTGTTGCTATCACTCCAGATGGGAAAATTATTGCCAGTGGCAGTGATGATCATATTGTGAAACTTTGGAATTTAGAAACTGGTATTTTAGTCAAAAGCCTTAAGAGTCATTCCCGAAGAATTAATTCTGTGGCTATTAGCCCAGATGGGCAGACACTTGTTAGTGCTAGTGATGATCAGACAATCAAAATTTGGGATTTGGCTACTGGTCGTCTAATCAACACATTGATTGGTCATAAAAAACCTGTTTTTTGTGTTGCTCTTAGTCCAGATGGTAAAACTATTATTAGTGGTAGCGATGATCAGACGATTAAGATTTGGGATCTGGCTAGTGGTACACTAATCAATACGCTTGGTGGGCATAAAAATTCAGTTATTGCTATTGCGTTCAGTCCAGATGGCAAAACTATTATTAGTGGTAGCCTAGACAAAACAATCAAAATTTGGGATTTGACCAGTGGTAAGTTGAGCAATACTTTAACAGGGCATGAGAACATAGTACTTTCTATTGCTATTAGTCCAGATGGACAAAAAATAGTTAGTGGAAGTTATGGAGAAATTATTATTTGGCAAGTTATGGAAGCTAGCAGTGAGCAGTAAGCTGTAATATGAAATTAGTGTCAAAACCTTTACTAGATGTCTAATAACAGTAAAATTTCTAAGGCAGTAATTCCAGCCGCAGGTTTTGGCACTCGGTTGTTTCCTGCTACTAAAGTTGTCAAAAAAGAACTGTTCCCCATTATTGATCGAGATGGTCGTGCTAAACCTGTAATTATATCTATTGTAGAGGAAGCGATTAGTGCGGGGATAGAAGAAATTGCGATTGTTGTGCAAGGGTGCGATCGCACTTTATTTGAAGACTTATTTAAACCTCCATCACCACAGCTATTTAACAAGCTATCTCCACAAAATCAAGAATATAGTCAATATTTACAAGAATTAGGTAGTAAAATTACTATTTTAACTCAAGATATTCAAGACGGTTTTGGTCATGCTGTATTTTGCGCCTCAGATTGGGTAAATAACCAGCCATTTATGTTAATGCTAGGGGATCATATTTACTCGACTGATGCTGATGATTCTTGTGCTAGGCAAGTTATCAATGTTTACGAACAAGTAAATCAAAGCGTTATTTCCTTAGATGTATTGCCTGGAGAAATTATTCACAAAGCTGGTTGTATTACAGGCAATTGGATAGAATTAAACTCTATATTGTCTATTACGGAAATATCCGAAAAGCCAGATTTGGAATATGCACGTAAACATTTACGGGTAGCTGGAATGGCGGAGGATCAGTTTCTCTGTGTTTTTGGAATTTATATCCTAACTCCTAAAATATTTGAATATTTAGAAGAGCATATTATTGACATACTCTCCCGCTATACTCGCAGAGTTAGCGGGAGATTCTCAACATCACTGTTGATTCTCAGTTCACAGAGACGACTTAGAAACTGCTCATCACTGTTCAGAATCCAGAGGTCGTTTTCTCCCTGAGCTTTCGGGCTTTTGACCCCAGATTCGGTATGCCCTACCGTACTGTTTAAATATTCAGCTAATAGCTTAAATCCATGAGCCAATATATTTTTAGCGGCGTTGTGGTCGCGGTCTAAAACAGTACCACAGTGATTGCATTTATGCGTTCTGGTACTAAGAGTTTTCTGAACTTTAGCACCACAAAAAGAGCAATCAACTGTTGTGTGATGTGGTGGCACTGCAATCACCACGACACCATAAACCTTGGCAAAGTATTTTAGCCATTGGATGAATTGATACCAAGAAGCATCGCTAATTGATTTAGCTAAGTGGTGATTTTTTACCATATTTTGAATCCTTAGATCTTCGTAGGCTATCAGATCGCTAGATCTGACTAACGCCAAAGCATCTTTTCTGTAAAAATATTCGTGAGCGTGGTGAGTTTCAATTAACATCTTGTCTTGATAGGTTACGACAAGATGAAGGTATGACTGGATATGTTGTTAAGGGACGAACTTTTGATATTGGATTACCAGAGGCTTATCGTCAAACAATAATTGATTTTAGATTATGACTTACGTCCCGAAAGTATTAAGAATAGATCTCCCTGAGCAACCCCTTAAAAAGGGGGGCATTGCATTCAAAGTCCCCCTTTTTAAGGGGGATTTAGGGGGATCTGGGGGGGATAGAAATTAGCCTGGATATTAATCAGTTGAAGTTCGCGATCGCATGGCAATTATCATGGAACCTGTAACCACAAACAACGCTCCCAAAATTCCTACTACTGTGAGGTGTTCTGGTTTAATTAAATTAGGAGCAATCCCAGCTACTACCCACATTGATGTCAAAGTAACGATAGGTGCTAAAGTTACTATGGCACTAACTTTTGATGCTTCCAAATGATCTAAAGATTCAGCAAAAGCACCGTAACCCATTACAGTATTTAGCCCGCAAAATAATAGCATTGCAAACTGTACAGCAGTAAGTGTAAAGATTGGCTGAGGTTTGGCTAAAGGAGTTAATAATAATCCACAACCGCCATAAACTATTAGCATGATATTAGAAGACGGTAATGTATGCAACAGTTGCTTGAGAGCTAAACTGTATACTGCCCAAAATATAGCTGATAAAATTAGGATACCACTGCCTATTAAATAATTAGTTGGCTCGTTGATTAAAGCTATTACTTGCTCGTGAAAAAATAAAACTAAGCCGAGAGTTAGTAAACCTAAGCCGATCCATTGAGATAAAGTATAACGTTCCTTAAAAATAAATAATGCTCCCAAACCCATTAAAACTGGAGCTAATTGAATTAAAACTTCCGCGTTTGATGGTGATGTTTGTGCTAAACCTTGGAGAAATAAGACGTAATGAAATAAAAAGAAAATAATGGCGATCGCGATTAACTTTATTGGCGCAGCACTGATTTTTTCTACTGTCGGTAATTCTTGACGGACAGCTAAAAAAGCTGTTAGCAACACAAAGGAAACTACAAAGCGAAACCAAGTAACAGTATAAACATCAAGTGCTTGAACTGCTACTGCTAAAGCAATTGGAACAGTACCCCACATAATAACAGTAAATATTGATAACGCTAATCCTAAGCGCCATCTACCTGAAGTTTGATGTAGTGACATTTTGTGATGATAAATTTGTTAAAAATCGCATTTTAGCAGCAATTTTCTATTAACTACTTTCCGTAGCATCTGGCACAGAATATTGCAATGGGATAGTAACTATAAAAGTTGTACCCGCTCCAACCTCACTCTCCAGCGTAATCTTTCCTTGGTGTAAATCTACGCAATTTTTAACAATTGCTAATCCTAATCCTGTACCGGAAATTTTGCCAACATTCTTTGCTCTGTAGAAATTATTAAATAGCTGTCCTTGATCTTCTTTTGCAATACCTATACCTGAGTCCTGAATGCGGAAAATAACTTCATTTTGTGTATAAGTTAATTCAAAATTAATTTTTCCGCCAGAGGGTGAATATTTGGTAGCATTTGAGAGCAAATTAGTTAAAATATGCTCTAGTAGGCTTTTATCCATGCAAGTATCTTGGCGATCGCCAGAACTAATAAAATTGATATTATACTTATTACCTGCATTAATCTGCATCTCTGCTACTACAGATTGGCAAAATCCTTTGAGATCAAAAGGCATTGGGTTAAAATCTAACTTTCCGGCTTCGACTTTACCAATTGTCAAAATCTCATTAGTTAAATGAAGTAGTTTATTGACTGAATTTTGAACTTGACGAAGATGCCCTTGTTTTTTTTCATGGCTTAACTTATCTGCATAAATTTCAAGTATTTCTGCGGAAAGTGAAATGGAAGATAGCGGATTACGGAATTCGTGAGAAATCATGGAAACAAACTGAGATTTTAGTTCGTTTAGTTCCTTTTCTCGTTGCAAACTCTTGATAACTTCGTTACGGAGAGCAACTTCAGCGTCTACAGCTTTTTTCGCTGCAAGTCGAAGTTCCAACTCATCCATAACAATAGCTGCTAAGTCTTGTAAAGTTGCTTTTTCTGCTTCTGTAACCTCACGAGGTTCGTAATTAATTACACATAAAGTTCCTAATCTAAAGCCATCGCTTGTAATTAAGGGAGCAGCAGCATAAAATTGTAGTCCAAACTCTCCCGCTACTAAAGGATTAGCCAATGTGCGAGGATCTACTCTAGCATCTTTTACTACATAAACCTCGTCTTGCAAAATAGCACTAGCACATAGTCCTGGCTCGCGCCCAATTTGTTCTACTTCTAAGCCTAGATGAGACTTAAACCAAATGCGGTCATGGTCAACAATACTAACAATTGAAATTGGTACTTTGAAGAACCTAGCAGCTAGATTTGTGATCCGGTCAAAAGCACCATCTGGTGGGGTATCGAGAATTTCATAACGACCTACAACAGCTAACCGTTCTGCTTCAAGAGTAGGAAAAACACAACTAGGCGAAATCATAGGGTTGTAATTAGCTTTATAGAAGTTTGTTGGCTTGGGAAAGTTTTTTCTAAAAGTCTTCCTTCTGAGGACATAGCCCAAGAATTGTAGTCTTGATGAAATTGCCTTACTACTTATTTAAATATACAAAATTTTTCAGACTGAGCAATTATAAAAGTAAATTAGCGTCTGAAAAATGAAGTTAGCAGTTTACTTGCTAAGATGGCAACGGTAATTACCAAGATTTAGTAGATCAAACAAGCGTTATCCTTCAGTAAATATACGGTTGAGCCAAGTAGTAATCATTAGTAATTTAGTTTTTTTGTCCCAGTGCGATCGCCATCGATCCCGCTACCACCAACCCCCCACCCAACAGTCCTAAAATAGTAATTTCTTCTGGCGGGATTAAATTTGGCGCGACTAACGATAAAATCCACGTTGCTACTAAAGTAATAATAGGAGACAAAGGCAACAAAGCCCCAACTTTCGATGCTTCCAAATGATTTAAAGCTTCAGAAAAAGCGCCGTAAGCAACTAAAGTATCAAATACACAAAAAATTAATAGCAACCCATAAAAAGGACTAAGTTCTAGAATAGATTGAGGATTGGCAAAAAAGCTAAAAACTACAGCACAAACACCATAAATCATCATCAAAATACTACTAGATGATAATTTTTCTAATAGCTGCTTTTGAGCTAGGGCATAAATTGCCCATGCTGCTGCTGACACTACCACTAAACCGCTTCCGAGCAGATATTGAGTCGATGCTATAGCTAGATTTTGTAACTTGTCGTGAAAGAATAAACTAAATCCTAATGTTAGTAATCCTAACCCCAACCATTGACGAAGATGATAACGTTCTTTAAAAATAACTAATGCTCCCAAACCCATTAAGACAGGAGCTAACTGAATCAACATCTCTCCGTTAGCTGGAGAAGTTAGTGCTAAACCCTTAAGAAAACAAACATAATTAATTGATAAAAAGATAATCGCGATCGCTAAAAGTTTCCAATGGTTTACTTCCAGTGTTTTTATCAGAGGTAATTGCTGACGCGCACCTAAATAAATTGCTAGTAACCCAAAGCAAATCAAAAAGCGAAACCAACTCAGAGTATAAACATCAACTGCTTTTAGTATGATAGTTAGGGCGATAGGTTCAAGCCCCCACATCAACACCGTGAGAAGTGTTAAAAATAACCCAAATTGCCATCTACCGGAAGTATGATGTAGTGAAATTTTGTTCATCAAAGTTAGTTTTTTTCAACGCCAAGGGCGCAAAGAAGAACGCACTAGCCGTTAGCGAAGCTGCGCGTTAGCGCTAGGCTTCCCGCAGGGTAGAACGCAAAGGGTAATTTATCACATATCTATACTAATCACAAAACATAACCAGTAAATAATCAAATATTCCTTGGCGATCCTTTGCGCTACCTTTGCGATCTTGGCGTTAAAATTTAACTATTGTAACATAGCCAATAACTCCTCCTCATTCAACTGCTTAACTCCCAACTCTTGCGCCTTCTCCAACTTAGAACCCGCCTCTTCTCCCACAACTAAATAATCAGTTTTCGCACTCACAGAATTTGTCACCTTTCCCCCAGCTTTTTGAATTAAATCCTTAGCTTCATCCCGCTTTAAAGTTGG
>JBARVL010000483.1:0-5568 GCA_049646245.1 Crinalium sp.
TGCTGCAAGTTTAAGAACAATTCCTTAAATTTAAACATCCGTGAATGGGGTTGTCCGAGTTGTCAAACTCAACATGATCGTGACGAAAATGCAGCAAGGAATATTAGGGAAGAAGGCTTGAGAATACTGTCAAATACGGTAGGGCATACCGAATTTCAAGCTTGTGGAGAGGATGTAAGACTCGTTAGCACTTGTGTTAAAAAGCAATTCTCAGTGAAGCAAGAATCTCCCGAAGAGAGCGCAAGCTTGACGGTGAGAGTGTCAAAGACAGTTCTGAAATTGGCATAGTGCAGGGAGGAGAGAGGAGAGAGGAGAGAGGAGAGAGAGTTATAGTGTTTGATAACTTTTCTCAAGAGTTATCAAATATATAGCAATCGCGCCTTGCGGTTAGATGCCCCCTCTTAATCTCAAATCCAGCCACAGTAAGGGCTTGACTCCTGACTCCTGACTCCTGACTCCTGACTCCTGCTAAACAATGCGCTCCGGCGCGGCACGCCTACCTATGATTGAAATCGCTGGATACCAAATTCTCACCCAAATTTATGAAAGCGCGAACTCACGGGTTTACCGAGGCGTGCGTGAGTCAGATCATCTGCCGATTATTATTAAAGTTTTAAAAAAAGACTATCCTACAGTAGAAGAAATAACCCGCTATCAGCTTGAATACAAAATTACTAAAAGCCTCAACTTAGAAGGCGTAGTCAAGGCATATAGCTTAGAACAATATCAAAATACACTTTTAATTGTTTTTGAGGATATTGGGGGAGAATCTTTATCAAAAATTTTGCCCTCTACACATTTGAGTTTAGAAACTTTTTTGAGGTTAGCAATTAAGATTACTGAAATATTAAATCAAATCCATAATCTTAATATAATTCATAAAGATATTAATCCTTGTAATATTATTTGGAATCGTAAAACAGATCAAGTTAAATTAATTGATTTTGGAATTTGCACGGAAGTTTCACGTGAAAAGCCAAGTTTTAATAACTGGCATTTATTAGAAGGTACTTTAGGTTATATATCGCCAGAACAAACTGGTAGAATGAATCGCTCCTTAGATTATCGCACCGATTTTTATTCTTTAGGAGCAACTTTTTATCAAATGCTCACCAATCAGTTACCTTTTACCACAAAAGATTCCCTAGAATTAATTCATCATCATATAGCCAAATCAGCAATCTCCCCTCATCTAATTAATCAAGAAGTTCCCAGAATAATTTCCTCTATTGTAATGAAGCTATTGGCGAAAAATGCCGAAGATCGTTATCAAACTGCCTGGGGACTCCATGCAGATTTAGAACGGTGTTTAGTTCAAGTAACTTCAAGCAATCAAATCAGTTATTTCCCTTTAGCAGAACATGATATTTCAGAAAAATTTCAAATTACCGAGAAACTTTATGGTAGAAGGGAAGAAATCGAAATATTAATTTCAGCCTTTGCTAAAGTAGCAAAGCTTGAATCAGAGCAACTTTTACTCAATGAAAGCAATGATAATTTATCGCCCATCTCACCTTCTAGTATAAATCCCCAATCCCAAATTGAATTTGTTTTAGTATCAGGATATAGCGGGATAGGCAAATCAGCCTTAATACAGGAAGTTTATAAACCATTAACTCAAAAGAAAAGTTACTTTATCGCAGGTAAATTTACCCAATATCGCCGCAATATTCCCTATTTTGCTATAGTTCAAGCTTTTGAGGAATTGATTTTTCAATTACTCACCGAAAGTGAGACAAAATTGCAGCAATGGCGAACAAAAATTCTGGCAGCATTAGGAGCAAATGCACAGGTAATTATTCAAGTTTTGCCAGTTTTAGAACATCTGATTGGCAAGCAGCCAGAGATTCCAGCATTACCACCAATAGAAGCACAAAATCGCTTTAATTTAGTTCTTCAAAAATTTATTAAAGTTTTTAATCAACCAAAACATCCCTTAGTAATATTTTTAGATGATTTACAATGGGCGGATGCTGCATCATTAAAATTAATTCACTTGTTAATAACAGTAGCAGAACCTCAAAATTTACTATTAATTGGTGCGTACCGTGATAACGAAGTAAATGCCACGCATCCTTTAAGATTAATGGTTAATGAACTTGAAAACACTGGAATTGCTGTTAATCATGTATTCCTTTCACCATTGAGCCTGCCAGATATTAATCAATTGTTAGCTGACACGCTTAAATGCTCCCTTGATGTCACCCAACCGCTTGCAGATTTGGTGCAGTTAAAAACAGGAGGGAATCCTTTTTTTATTAATGAGTTTTTAAATACTCTTTATACTGAGAAGTTGATTAACTTTAATTATAAAATAGGAAAATGGCAGTGGTCAATTGCAGAAATTCAAAGTAAAGAAATCACAGATAATATAGTTGAATTGCTGGTTGGTAAGATTAAGAAACTAAACCAACCAGCGCAACAAATTTTGCGGTTAGCCGCTTGTATTGGTAATCGATTTGATGTAAAAATTTTATCTTTAGCTGCTGAAAAATCTCTACGAGAAACAGTGTTATCTCTAAGGGAAGCGATCGCACTTGGTTTAATCTTACCACTCAGCAATGCCTACAAGTCTCTGGAATTGGGCGTTACGCTACCGAAAAATGCACCACCTGTGACTTTCAAGTTTGCCCACGATCGCATTCAGCAAGCAGCTTATTCACTTAATGAAGAAAGCGATCGCCAATATTACCATCGACAAATTGGACAATTAATACTCCAAAACACTTTAATTTCCCAATTAGAACCAAAAATTTTCGAGATCGTTAACCATTTGAATTTAGGCATAAACTATCAAGCTCTTCCTCTTTCCCTTTTAAATTCTGAAACAGAAAAAGAAAGATTTATTAAACTTGCTCAATTAAATTTGATTGCTGCTGAGAAAGCTCAAGCTGCAAGCGCATATCAATCAGCACTGCGGTATGCACAAACAGGCTTAGAAATATTACCAACAGATAGTTGGAAAAATAATTATGAATTGACTTTAGCTCTCTATAGTTTAGCCGCACAAGCAGCTTACCTGAACGGTGAATTAGAGCAAATGAACCAGTATGCCATAGCCGTTCTAAATCATGCCAAAACCCTCCTAGATCAGGTAAAAATTTATCAACTAAAAATCCAAGCTTATACCGCACAAACTCAATTTAACCAAGCAATCAAGATAGCATTAGATGCGCTAAAACTGTTGGGAGTTAATTTTCCAAATCACCCAACTCCCCCAGAGATTCAAACTGCTCATTTAGAAATAACTAATAATTTAGTTGGGAAGCAAATCGAACATTTACTCAAATTGCCACCAATAAAAAATCAAAAAGTACTAGCAATCATGGATATCCTATCAGGCGCAATTTCTCCAGCTTATATTGCTGCCCCTGAGCTATTGCCATTCATTGTATTTCAACAAATTAAATTATCAATTCAGTATGGTAATGCTAATGCAACTCCCTTTACTTATGCCATGTATGGATTGATTTTGTGTGGGATTAATTTTGAGATTGAATCTGGCTATCAATTTGGTCAACTAGCATTAAGTTTATTAGAGAAACTTGAAGCTAAAGCTATTACAGCAAAAACCATTTTAGTAGTAAACACTAATATCGAGGTTTGGAAAGTTCATGTCAGAACAACCTTAAAACCTTTACAAGAAGCTCATCAAATTGGGATTGAGAATGGGGATTTAGAATTTGCTGGCTTTAGTGCTGTAAATCGGAGCTATTATTCATATTTTATCGGACGAAAATTAACAGAGATTCAACGGGAGTTATCCCTTTACATTGAAGTATTAACTTCATTTAAACAAACTAGAAATGTTGATGCTCTGGAAATGTATCTCCAGGTAACATTAAATTTAACTTCATTGTCTACCTCGCCAGAGCGTTTTATTGGGCAATATCACGAGTCAGATAGATTACCACCTCTCCAACAAGCAAACGATCGGCATGGACTGTTTCATTTTTATTTGAATAAACTTATTTTATGTTACTTGTTCCATGATTTTGAACAAGCTCAAGTTAATGCCCGTCTCACCGAAACTTACCTAGATGGAGTAGTAGGATTAGCACTAATTACTAATTTTTACTTTTATGATTCTTTAACACAATTGAGCGGTTATTTAAACTCATCTTTTTTAGAGCGGGGAGATATTGAATTACAAGTAAGAGCGAATCAGAAAAAACTGAAATTTTGGGCGCGTCATGCACCTATGAATTATTTACATAAATTTTATTTAGTAGAAGCAGAGCGCCATCGAGTTTTAAAAGAAGACGATCGCGCAAGTGAAAAATACGATCGCGCTATTGCTTTAGCCAAAGAACATGAGTATATCCATGAAGAAGCACTAGCCCATGAATTAACTGCCAATTTTTATCTATCTAAAGCCAAAACCATTATTGCTAAAGCTTATATGCAGGAGGCACGGTATTGTTACTTTAAATGGGGGGCAACGGCTAAAGTTGCCGATTTAGAATCGCGTCATCCTCAGCTTTTTATGGAAACTTTGATTCACAATCATCAAGGTAATCAAACTTTAACAACTGAAAATCGGACATTAAAAGAGCTAAACTTTAATACAATTTTGAAATCTTCGCAGTTAATTTCTAGTGAAATTGTTTTAGATGCGCTGCTAACAAAAATGATGAAAATTGCGATTGAGAATGCGGGAGCAGATAAAGGTTTTTTAATCTTAGAAAAGCAAGAGAAATGGGTGATTCAGGCAGAAGGATCTATTGAAAGAGGTGAAATAGCAACTTTACAATCTCTTGATTTAGAACCATTACCTGCAACATATATTCCCAAGTCAATTATTAACTATGTAGCTCGGACAAAAGAAAATATTGTCATCAATAATGCGATGTATGAGGGAAATTTTACTCAAGATACTTATATCCAAGCCCATCAACCCAAATCTGTATTATGTATACCGATTATTAATCAGGGTAAATTGATCGGAATTTTATATTTAGAGAATAGCTTAACAACAGGAGCATTTGATCGCGATCGCGCCACCCCTTCTCAATCAGAACGCCTCAAAGTTCTTAACATCCTAACTTCTCAAGCTGCAATCTCCATTCAAAATGCTTTACTTTACAACAACTTAGAACAAGCTAACCAGCAATTAGCAGAATATTCCCACACTCTAGAACTAAAAGTAGAAGAACGCACCCAAGAATTACTTGCAGCAAAAGAAGCCGCAGAAGCAGCAAACCGTGCAAAAACTGATTTTTTTGCTAACATGAGTCACGAATTGCGTACACCCCTCAACGCTATTCTGGGTTTTACCCAAATGCTGGCGCGAAGAGCAGTTCCCCTGGCTCAACAGCAGGAATATTTAAGCATCATCAATCGCAGTGGCGAACATTTACTAGCTTTAATTAATGACGTACTAGAAATGTCTAAAATTGAGGCTGGTCGCACTACTTTAAATCTTAAAAACTTTGCTTTGGATCAACTGCTGACATTTATTAAAGAAATGTTCCAAATGAAAGCAGAAGCTAAGAATTTAAAGTTAATCTTTGAGCAAGAAGCTGATCTGCCTCAATATATCCAAACAGATGAGCAAAAATTACGCCA
>JBARVL010000484.1:0-14941 GCA_049646245.1 Crinalium sp.
ACCATCACCAGAGCAAGGGCAATTAATGGTTTAAAAAATGGTTTGATATGGGAAAACAATTTATTACGCATAGATATTTTCTCGGTTTAAGCTCGATTTAACTGTAGCGATTATGACGGCTGCAAACATCTTTCGAGCGACAAGTAGATCTGGCGGCGCTGCTATCTACTTATAGAGGCTGGCATCGCGCCTATATCTAATTTATCCCGTTATGCGATCGCGCACCTAGAGCTTAAGGGCGGATTCCCTCTCAGGAAACCCGTACAGTTTTGATTTGTACGTTGGGTTAAGCGCAGCGCCACCCAAACATGGATAAATGTTGGGTTTCTTACGCAGAGATCCCCCTAAATCCCCCTTAAAAAGGGGGACTTTGATTTCCCCCCTTTTTAAACCCTGCTAGGGGGGATCTAGATTTCAAGCGTGAGAGTGCGTAAGTCCTAAGATGATTAACCACCCCCAACAATCGTAACTATTTCTAGGCGATCGCCCTCAACCATTTCTGTTTCTGACCAAAATTGCCGATGGAGAATTTCGCCATTGTACTCAACTGCAAGTAAACGAGGATTTAAACCTAATTGTTCCAGCAGTTGTGGTAATCGAGTTTGTGGCGGACAGGTGCGGGGTTCACCGTTAACTTGTAGTGTGATTTCAACAGTATTGTTAGACATGAGACTGCACAACTTGAGGTTCAATACTGCGTAAGGTTTGTATGCGAGTTAGTTGGGAATGGAAATACTGAGTTATTAAAGTAGGTTGTTCTGCTTCCATAATGGCGCGAACCACAGCTACGCGCTCTGCACCACTTTTCAACACATCATTTAAGTTATTCATATCTATTCCCCCAATCGCAAACCAAGGAATCGGGGAATTTTGAGCCGCATATTGCACATATTCCAAACCAGCAGCAGCTTTACCAACCTTAGTAGGAGTTTCATATACTGGTCCTACACCGATATAATCTGCACCTTCATTTATAGCTCGTTGCATCTCATCTGGATTGGTTGTGGATTTACCAATGATGCGTTGTGTACCTAATATTTGCCGTGCAAAGGCTACGGGAACGTCCTGCTGTCCGAGATGTACACCATCAGCATCTACTGCAACAGCTAAATCTACGCGATCGTTAATAATAAATAGTGCGTTGTAGTGATGGCATAACTGTCGCAGTTTGTGGGCATAACTCAGTCTGATAGAATCGTCTGAGGTTTTATCCCGATACTGTAATAAAGTCAGCCCGCCTTGCAGTGCTGCTTCGATGACGTTAAACAAATTTTCTGAAGGGGAAGTCACTAAATATAGGTGCGATCGCTTCAGCAATTGATGACGACGGTAAGCTAACAAATTGCTTTCTAGCGTATAAACGCGATAGCGCATCTGCTTGACATCTGCGCTCATTTGTGTATTATAAAGCTTACCGTATTCTTCTATTACCCGCAGTGCTTCTTCGACGCGACAAAGATTTGCCTGTAACAACTGCTCAATACCAGATCTTTGTTCTTCCTTGGGATGTGTTAATTCTGTACCAGGATCGCCTGGAGTATCCCGTGCAGCCCTAATTTCTGAAGAATGCAAGCCAGCTAACTCTTGGCGCATTTGCTTACATTCATTGGCTAATTGACCACTGTTTAAACCAAATCTGCACCATTCTTCAATAATGCGTAAACCTTCTCTGGCGCGATCTAAATTAGCGTCTAAAATACGGTAAACAGCAGGTTGTATAAAATTAATATTGTTATTTTTATCGCCCATCGGTAATTACTCCATTATTGCTTTATCGTATCAGGATGTATAGGCGATTACAGTTGAATTTTTTTTCAGTTAAGTAAGTGTATAAGTTTTAACAACTAACAATTAACAATGACCCATGACCGATCGCCAATCACCAATCACCAATCACCAAGTGAAAATTAGGATAATACACCATAATTGCCCTGTTAGACAGTTGGATGCGATCGCAACAGAGGATGCGTTAGCCTGTAATCACGCCATGCCAAATTAGATAGTATGCCGATACTTGTGGCTGAAAACCTCAGCAAAATTTATCCCGTAGCCGTTAAAGAACCAGGTATCAAAGGTACATTGGCTCACTTCATCCATCGTAACTACCGCCAAGTTAACGCAGTTCAGAACGTTTCTTTTGAAATCAATGCAGGTGAAGTAGTTGGTTTTTTAGGTGCTAATGGTGCTGGAAAAACCACCACCCTCAAGATGCTGACAGGGTTAATTCATCCTTCTGGGGGTAAAGTCCGAGTAGCTGGATTCGTTCCGTTTCGCCGTCAAGAAGCGTTTTTGCAAAAAATCACCTTAGTAATGGGGCAAAAACAGCAACTTTTGTGGGATTTACCAGCAATAGACTCCTTAAATATCAACGCGGCTGTTTATGGCATCCCTGATCAGGAGTATCGCAAGCGCATTGGCGAATTAGTCGAGATGCTTTCACTGCAAGGTAAGCTTAACCAACCCGTGCGTAAACTGTCCTTGGGGGAACGCATGAAAGCAGAATTACTAGCAGCACTCCTTCATCATCCCCAAGTATTATTTTTAGATGAGCCAACTTTGGGGCTAGATGTCAACGCCCAAGTCAGCGTGCGAGACTTTTTACGTGAATATAATCAACGCTACCAAGCAACAATTATTTTAACCAGCCACTATATGGCTGATATCACCGCACTTTGCCAAAGAGTGATGCTGATTCATGCAGGGCAATTAATCTACGATGGTAAATTAGAAAGCCTCTTAGACCGCTTTGCCCCCTATCGTGAAGTTAAAGTAGAACTAGCGCAGCCTTTACCCGCAGAAAAATTAGCCCATTATGGTGAAGTTGAAGCAGTAGAAGGGCGAGAAGTACGTTTTTTAGTAAAGCGAGAAACACTAACTCGCACAGTAGCTCAAATTTTAGCGGAATTAGAAGTAATGGATCTAACCGTAACCGATCCACCAGTAGAAGAAGTAATTGGTCGAGTATTTAGTGCTGGAGTAGTTGATTAAAAACCTACCAGCGACAACTTATCCGTTAAATCCGTTACAAAATCCGTTGCCAAATCCGTTGCCCTCCCATCTAATGAAGCGACTAATTAGAACTTCTACAACTTTTCTCAGTACTTATTATGCCCACATGGTAGAGTACCGCGCAGAATTATTATTTTGGGCGTTATCTAACTCTTTACCACTTATTTTAATGGGTGTTTGGAATCAAGCTGCTCAAAGTGGAAAATTTGGGCTATCACCGATAGATTTAGTGCGCTATTTTTTTGCAGTTTTTATGGTTAGACAGTTAACAATTGTTTGGGTGGTTTGGGACTTTGAAAGGGAAGTAGTAGAAGGAACATTATCTCCGCGCTTGCTACAACCAATAGATCCAGCATGGCATCACATTGCTGGACATATTTCTGAACGTCTTGCTCGGATTCCTTTTACTATAGGGCTAGTAATTTTATTTTTTGTACTTTATCCTCAAGCTTTTTGGATACCAAAGTTGCAAACTTTATTGCTGTGTTTGATAGCAACCTTGCTGGCTTTTGTATTGCGTTTTATCATTCAATACACTTTTGGAATGTTAGCGTTTTGGACAGAAAGAGCTACAGCAATTGAGCAATTATGGTATTTATTTTATCTATTTTTATCGGGGTTAATAGCACCGTTAGAATTATTTCCCGAAACTGTGCGTAATGTGGTGCAATGGACTCCTTTTCCCTATATGATACATTTTCCCGCAGCAATTTTAATTGGGTTGCCAGTGAATATCGGGCAAGGGTTATTAGTAATAATAGGTTGGAGTGTATTCTTTTTTGTGTTAAATCGTTGGTTGTGGCGTAAAGGTTTGAAGCATTATTCGGGGATGGGTGCGTAGGGAGTTTAGGTAGTAGCTAAATTGATGAAGATCGAAAAACCAGCAGAAGTAGCTAGAACAAATCAAATTGACCGCTACTTTTTAATTGGTAATATAGCTATTTCATTAGTGGGAATAACGTTAATAATTCTGTTTACTTAACCTCTTTTCATGCCAAGATATTTTCAGGTCTTAATACTATTTTGGAGTGCGGCGATCGCCGCCGAACTCGAATACCGAGTAAACTTTGTCATAGCAGCCATCAGCAGCTTAGGTAATTTAGCTGGTAGCCTTTTTGGTGTATCGCTGTTTTACCGCAACGGCTATACATTTCCAGGTTGGTCTTGGGATGAAGCATTAATAGTTCTAGGAATATTTACTCTGCTTCAAGGGTTTTCCGCTACTTTCCTAGCACCCAACCTTAACCATATTGTCGATCATATCCAGAAAGGAACCCTCGATTTTATACTCCTGAAACCAATTAGTAGCCAATTTTGGCTTTCTACTCGTACCCTTTCACCTTGGGGACTACCAGATGTATTTTTTGGATTAATATTAATCGGTTACGCAGGTAGAAACCTGCAATTACCAACAAGCGGGTATATCCTCAGCACAGTACCCTTATTTTTTGGATTAGTAATTCTGTATAGCCTATGGTTTATTTTGGGAGCAACTAGCGTTTGGTTTGTCAAAATTTATAACGTTACCGAAGTTCTGAGAGGTTTTATTGAAGCTGGTAGATATCCAATGGTGGCATATCCGGCGGCTTATCGCTTCTTTTTTACTTTTATAGTTCCAGTAGCATTCTTAACAACAGTACCCGCAGAAGCCATGCTTGGTCGAGTTCAAATTAGTTGGTTAATTGGTGCTGGGATGTTAGCAATAGTGTTGCTGTTTTTTGCTCGGCTATTTTGGAGGTTTGCGCTACGTTTTTATACCAGTGCTTCAAGTTAAATTAAGGACTTTTTTTCAACGCAAAGGTCGCAAAGGTAAACGCAAAGGATCGCAAAGGGTAATAAAGAAGTTAATTAATTATTAGCTAAATTAAAATTAATCCAAGAACCGGAGGAAGAAGAATGAATTTACCTTATACAATTGTGATTCAATGGTCAAATGAAGATCAATGTTATCTTGTGCATTTACCAGAATTTCCTAGTCAAAAGTTTCATACTCATGGTGAAACTTATGAGGAAGCATTAAAAAATGCTCAGGAAGTTTTAGAACTTTTGATTGAGGAATATCAACAAGATGGTAAAGCTTTACCACAACCTAAACTCTGGGATGATTTAGTTAGTGTAGCTTAAAACACAATAAGTAAGAATGCGATATCAACTGCGCCCTATGATGTGCGTTTGTTTACTAATTTTTCTATCCCACCCTTACCATAAAGTAGGTTTTAATTGATATCTTGCACCATACCAAATTTAACTAAACTCACCCTCAGACAGACGAATATCTAATTAAATACATTTAATCAATTTAAAGGAGACGAAAGCGTTAACAAATAAAGCGAGATTAAATAGTGGAAACAACACAACTTGGAAACACTAATATTACAATCAGTGCTATAGGTCTTGGTGGAATGCCAATGTCCTTAAGTAGCAGACCTCCAGAGTCAGAAGCAATTAAAGTTATCCACCGCGCCCTTGAGTTAGGTATCACGTTTATTGATACGGCTGACTCTTACTGCAAAGATGAGTCAGATAAGCACCACAATGAAAAACTGATTGCTAAAGCACTTAAAGAGTATCAAGGCGATACCAACAATATTATTGTTGCAACTAAAGGCGGCTTAATGCGACCAAACGGGACTTGGACACGCAACGGTAATCCCGATCATTTACGTCAAACTATCCGCGAAAGTTTTGAAGCTTTTGGGGGAGAAAAACCGATAGATGTTTGGCAATATCACGCACCCGATCCTGATTACAAAATTGAGGAATCTTTAAAACCAGCTAAAGAAGCTGTTGATGCAGGAATGATTCGCTTTATTGGTGTTTCCAACTTTTCTGTGGAACAAATTAAACGCGCCCGTGATTTTGTCAATATTGTATCTGTGCAGAATCAATATAACCCCTGGTATCGACAACCTGAAACTGACGGCGTATTAAACTATTGTGAGCAGGAAAAACTAACTTTTATACCTTGGAGTCCTTTGGGCGGTAGTCGTCGTGTTGGTAAACTAGAAGAAATAGATGCGATCGCACAATTAGCCAAAGAAAAAGGGGTATCAGTTTACCAAATTGTACTTGCATGGTTACGAGCTAAATCACCTGCGATCGTACCTATTCCTGGCGCAAGCAAAGTATCAAGCATCGAAAATTCAGTTCAAGCTATCAACGTCAAACTATCTCAGGAAGAAGTACAGCAAATCGACGCAGCTACATCATAGCTCACAGCTTGAAACCATCTGTAGGGGCAATCCCCCTGTGGTTGCCCCTGCATTTAGTGTCTGTGCGTAAGTCCTGTCTGTACAAGTATCAATAAAAAATCTAGCCCGCGCAGGCGGGCTTTGCTTGTATAGCTGCACCCTTCAAGGTGTCAGCGTCAAACGGGGAAAAATTAGGCAAAAAATCATCAATAAGCGTCTTGCAACTCGTAGAAGTCAGGCGAAATATAATCCTTACGCAAAGGATAACCCACCCAATCTTCCGGCATCAATAACCGCTTGAGATTAGGATGTCCTTCATAGACAATCCCGTACATATCAAAAGATTCCCGCTCCTGCCAGTCCGCAGTCTTCCAAATCCAGTAAACTGAAGGCACTTTGGGATCTTCTCTAGGCAAGAACACCTTAACCCTAACTTCTTCAGGGCGATCAGCATTATCACTTAACTTAATTAAATGATAAAAGCTAACTAAATCCTCACCAGGACCAACATCATAACCACCTTGACATTGCAGATAATTAAAGCCGTAAGCATAAAGTGCTGTAGAAAGTGGAATTAAAAAATCAGACTCAACTTTAATAATCTCCACGCCCACGTGGTCGCGTTCTAAAGCTTCATGCTCAAAACCATTTTCTGTTAACCAGCGAGAAACCTTTCCTGCCTCAACTATTTGGGATGTCTCAGCATTTTCTGTATTTTCAGCATTTGCTGGTGTAGATTCTTCAGCCACGACTTACCTCCTGTTTTCCTGAAGTTAACAAAGCAGGTGGTACTGGCATACCCATCGCTGCTGTTAATTCTTGCGGTGGCGTTTCGTGGGTTCCAGTTTGTAAATATTTACCTGTCAAAATTTCCGGTACAACCTTCATCTTATGGGTCGTGCTGTAATACCGATGCTGTTGGACAAGTTGACCACGTTCCTGCATGGATTCATTAGCTACCTTCTTACGCAGCTTAATAATCGCATCCATAATTGCTTCTGGGCGAGGAGGGCAACCTGGAAGGTAAACATCTACAGGAATCAGCTTATCAACACCTCGAACTGCGGTTGGGGAGTCAACAGTGAACATCCCACCAGTAATCGTACAAGCTCCCATTGCAATCACATACTTAGGTTCTGGCATTTGTTCGTACAGACGAACCAATGCAGGAGCCATTTTCATCGTGATTGTGCCTGCTGTAACAATTAAATCTGCTTGTCTAGTACTAGCACGAGGCACTAAACCAAATCTGTCAAAGTCAAACCGTGAACCAATCATCGCTGCAAACTCAATAAAGCAGCAAGCGGTTCCAAACATCAACGGCCACAAGCTGGAAAGCCTAGACCAGTTGTAGAGGTCATCAACCGTCGTTAAGATGACGTTTTCAGAAAGTTCTTGAGTTACTTGAGGGCGCTCAATTGGGTTAATAATTCGCGCCTGCTGTTCAAATCCATCAGCAGTTGTGGTGTTATTCATGACCATTCCAACGCTCCTTTGCGCCACGCATAAACAAGAGCAACTACAAGAATTGCAATAAATACCAGGGCTTCAATAAAAGCCAATAATCCTAGGCGATTAAACGCGACAGCCCAAGGATAAAGGAAAACAGTTTCAACATCAAAAATTACAAAAACTAATGCGAACATATAGTATCGGATGTTGAACTGAATCCAAGCGCCGCCAATCGGTTCCATGCCGGATTCGTAGGTAGTACGTCGCTCTGGACCAGAACCTTTAGACCGCAGCAGCTTTGAGGCAGCTAATGCGAGGAAAGGAACTGAACTGCAAGCTAGCAGGAAACCTAGAAAATACTCATAGCCAGTCAGAACAAACACAATAGGTTACTACTACTCAGGCTAAAGGACTTATGTTCGTACTTCTTTACATTATCAAAGAATTGGGTTTAAAACCCCGTCCTTAGCGTAGCGCAGGACGGCTTTGAGGCACTTTAAGTTTTCTAATTAACTCTCTGAGTACATCAGTTTTAGTCCTACCCACCACAGCGCAATATTCTTCAAGTAGATTAAATTCAGATTTTTCTATTCTGAAATCCAGTCGCTTTTTCATGGCAGATTACGGTTTTTTGCTGTACAATAGTAGCATGAAAAGCCGATATCAGTACAGAATCTACCCTACCGACCAACAGAAAAAGCACTGGGCTACGGCTGTTCGGTTGTGTTCGTATTGTCTGGAATGATGCCTTAGCTTTCTGTCAAGAAAAGTATAAAAATGGTGAGAAGAAACCAAATAACACAGAACTTTCTCGTCGGTTAACTGAACTTA
The DNA here is from genome assembly GCA_049646245.1 of Crinalium sp. Lineage (GTDB taxonomy): Bacteria > Cyanobacteriota > Cyanobacteriia > Cyanobacteriales > PCC-9333 > Crinalium. Next base: position 8,484 of record JBARVL010000484.1, read on the forward strand.
AAAAGGCGGAAGATAAAATCTGGTTAGGGGAAGTTTCATCTATTCCTTTACAACAAAGCTTAAGGGATCTAAATCAAGCTTACCAGAACTTTTTCCAATCCTGGAAGGGAGAAAGAAAAGGTAAAAAAATATGCCCGCCTAAATTCAAGAAGCGGAAGTCTAAACAGTCCGCTAAGTTTACAAATAATGGGTTTAAGATTAACCAACATAATGTCTATTTGCCTAAAATAGGCGATTTAGATATAGTCTGGAGTCGTCCATTACCGTCTGAACCGTCGTCTGTTACTGTTATCAAAGATAGTGCAGATAGATATTTCTTAAGTTTTGTTGTTGAAATTATTCCTGAAAGATTACCTGATAACGGTAAGTCTATTGGGATTGATTTAGGTATCACCGATTTTGCTACTTTTAGCAATGATGAAAAAGTTAAAGCACCAAAACCATTAAAGAAAAAACTCAAAAAGTTAAAACGATTACAGCGTAAATTTTCTAAAACGACTATAGGCAGTAACCGACGTGAAGTAGCTAGGAAAAAAGTAGCGAAATTACACGCTAAGGTAACTGATACCAGAAAAGATTTTCTTCACAAATTGTCAACTAAAGTAATTCGCGAGAATCAAACGATAGATGAGCGAGGATTTAAACGTTAGTGGAATGGTGAAAAACCGTAAGTTGTCTCATGCTATTTCTGATTTGGGGTGGCGAACATTTAGAGAAATGTTAACAGCAAAATCAGAAAAGTATGGGAGAGATTTACGAGTCATTAACCGATGGGAAGCAACGTCTCAAAAATGTTCGTGTTGTGGTCAAAAAGGTGGAAAAAAAGAACTCAATATTAGAGAGTGGCTGCAACGGATGGTTGATCAGCAAGTATTCTGATCTAAATTTTTTAAGAAAAACGGATGGTTTAATCCTCAAACCGATAACTTATCCGTTTCTTAAAAAACCTAGATCTAAAATCTTGAGATACGCCATCCGCTGCCACCTTTTTTGCAATACTACGCACGACCGAGATATTAATGCGTCTCAAAATATTTTAAAAGTCGCGGTAGGGCATACCGAGACTAAAAACGGATTGCAGAGGCGACGTAAGACTGGTGTTAAATCAAGCCGTTGCTGTTGTTGGCGAAGCCTGCGCGGAGCGCATAGCGTCAACCCGCCAAGAATTCATTCAGTTAAGTCTGTTTGGGTAGATTGGAATCCCCGTACCTCGACTGTCGGGGATGGATGTCAAATGCAGTAGGGTCTCAAGAACGAGATTTGCCAAGCGGTCTCTAGTTTTAAAGAATTTAACCCATTGATAATTTGAGTAAGTAGAAGACAGTTTATTAAAACATCAACATCCATGTCATAATTTGTAACAGAGATTTTAAGATTGGCTTCTCAATTCCTGCGGTGAGCAATGAGTAATCCAGCCGTTGAGCCTAAAGAGTTAGATCAGTACGAATGTCGAGCTTGTGGCTATACTTACGAACCGGAAAAGGGCGATAGCAAGAATAATATTCCACCCGGAACGACGTTTGATGAATTACCCTTAAACTGGCGCTGTCCGGTTTGTGGGGCTAAAACTACGGCGTTTCAAAACCTGGGACCTGTGGGTTCACCTTCAGGTTTTAAGGAAAATCTGAACTATGGCTTAGGTGTCAACCGTTTAACGCCTGCTCAGAAAAATCTCTTGATTTTTGGGGCGTTGGGTTTAGGTGTTTTGTTCTTTCTAAGTCTCTATGGTTTGCAGTAATACCCAGTTGGCGGTTTTTCTGCCTGGAAGTAAGCTGTTGTTTACGCTATAAGCTACAAACGTTCAAAAGCCAGGTATGGTGATCGACATATCTTATCTATATGCTAAAACTCGCGCTTTAGCTGCAAACAGTTATCCATGTGATGTCAATTGTGAGATTTTTGAAACAAATTTTAATATGGCTGGCGATCGCAGTTCTTGCTGCCAGTTGTAGTCAAGTGGCATCTGTAACTAACAGCCCTTGGCAAGTAATTAACGTCCCCACGCAAGCTACCTTGGCAGATATTGCCTTTACAGCAGATTCTAATCATGGATGGCTGGTGGGGAGTGACTCCACACTTGTAGAAACAACTGATGGAGGCAAAACCTGGCTTGTTCGCCATGTTGATGTAGATAGCCAAAATTACCGCTTTACTTCAGTAAGTTTTGCGGGTGATGAAGGGTGGGTTACAGGAGAACCCGCGATTTTACTACATACAACAGATGGCGGTAAATCTTGGTCGCGTATCCCACTGAGTAATAAGTTACCTGGTGCGCCTAACACGATTTTGGCGCTTGATGCTAACAAAGCCGAGATGACTACTAACGTTGGTGCTATTTACCGCACATCTGATGGTGGTAAAAGTTGGCAAGCTTTAGTCCAAGATGCTTTGGGTGTAGTTCGCAATATTTCTCGCTCTCCAGATGGTAAATATGTCGCGGTATCTACTAAAGGTAATTTCTACTCTACCTGGGAACCAGGTTTAGATGCCTGGGTAGGTCATAACCGCAATAGTTCCCGTCGCGTGCAGAATATGGGATTTACCCAAGATGGTCGTATGTGGATGCTGGCGCGGGGCGGTCAGGTTCAATTTAGCAACCCGGATGATATAGAAAGCTGGGATGAAATTCAATATCCTGAAATGTCTACCAGTTGGGGTTTACTCGATTTAGCTTATCGCACACCTGATGAGATTTGGCTTGCGGGTGGGAGTGGCAATTTACTTTGTAGTTTGGATGGCGGTAAAACTTGGCAAAAAGACCGCGAAGTTGAAGATGTGCCATCTAATTTCTACAAAATTGTATTTGTCACACCGGAGCAAGGATTTATCATTGGTCAACGAGGTATTTTACTGAAATACCAAGGTGAAGCAAAGTCTGCGTGAGACAGCAGATGGATACGTTGATCGGCAATGAGTGTAAAATGTCAGCTTAATTGAGCATAAAATTGATTTCAAGCAACTTTGTGATTGATTGTGACTTTATACTAGATTTGGGAGCCGAACAACTGAGTTTTTAGTTGTTTTAACTAGGAGGAATATCAATGGCAGGAACTACTGGAGAACGCCCTTTTGGCGATATTATTACTAGCGTTCGTTACTGGGTGATTCACAGTCTCACCATTCCAGCATTATTTATTGCTGGCTGGCTATTTGTTAGCACAGGTCTGGCTTATGATGCTTTTGGGACACCCCGCCCAAATGAGTATTTCACGCAACAGCGTCAAGAAGTACCGATTGTCTCAGACCGTTTTGAATCTAAGCAAGAAATTGATAAATTTCTTAAGTAATTAGTTTGCTTTTTAGTGGGAAATTATGACGACAAATACTCCAAATCAACCAGTTTCTTATCCAATTTTTACGGTTAGATGGCTTGCTGTTCATACTTTGGCAGTGCCTACCGTTTTCTTTTTGGGTGCGATCGCAGCTATGCAATTTATTCAAAAATAGGAGTTACAGATGCCAGATCGCAGCCCTAATCCAAATAATCAACCAGTTGAATTAAACAGGACTTCCCTATATTTGGGATTACTTTTGGTTTTTGTACTTGGTATCCTGTTTTCCAGTTATTTCTTCAACTAACCAAGTTTAAGTAAAGCATTGTTGGGATAAATAAGGAGGTAATAATTATGATGTCTGGAAGCGGAAAAATTCCTTTGTGGATTGTCGCTACTGTTGCTGGTACAGGTGTACTTGTGGTTCTTGGTCTGTTCTTTTATGGTGCTTATGCAGGTGTAGGCTCCGCTATGTAGCGTCAAGCATTGTTGGCGGAAAATGTCAATAGCCAACTTTGTGAAAATTACGGCAGATTGCAGGTTAGTGAAGTACAGAAATACCCCACCCGCGCTACCGCGCACCCTCCCCTTACTAAGGGGAGGGTTGGGGAGGGGTGTACTACATTTAGATGGAAAGTGCTGTAAATCTTCATTGCAAAATAAATAACCGCCGACTTTGATTAAATCGGCGGTCTTTTATTTTATAGCTCAGAGCGAGTAACTAAATGCCTGTGGGGTCTTCGCGTTCGATGTACAGGAATAAGAAAGCCATTGTTAACGCAGGAAAGACCAAACCCACCGCAGGTACTAAAATTGAAGGCAAAAATGAAGCTGCCATAACTAAATTTCCTATCTAAGATTACAAATATTAATTCTACTCTTGATTTGCTAACCTACTGCCATTGGTTCACACTTCCAACTCCTCAAACAATAAATTTGCTACTTCTGGATGAACTACCACACGCTCAATAGTAACTTTATGGCTTTCCGACTGTGTAGATATGTTAACAGCGATCGCCTCAAAATTGATTTCCACACTGCCAAAGGGGACAGTTAATTGAATAATTGCTTCCAAACTGCCATCGTTGGGTAAAAACTCTACTAATAAGCGTGGTTCATCTAGTAAAAAACGACTTTGACGATCTTTAATCCACAGCTTGACATAAATATTAACGGCATCCGGTGGCAATTTTACACACACCATCAGCGATTCCCCAGATATAAGTTCGCCAGTCGGGATAATTAACTCTGGTGTTGGTACTGGCTGATCGTCAAACTGCTGGTAGGGAATAACCTGTGGTGGTAAGGGCTGACTTACCACAATGGCAGTATTTAATTCAGTAGTCACTGCTGATGATGTCTCTTGTGGTGCAGGTAATTCATCCTCTACGACAATCTCTAAACTTTCCCAATCAAAGCTGGCGCTAGGATTAGTAGGTAGCTGTACTGGTAAATTAGGGGTTTGGGGTTTTTCTTCTGGCTGCCAAAGTACTTCTTGAGCGGCAGAGGGTTCTAAACTAAAGGGATTGTCGAAGAAATCAAGTGCTGCTTGAATCTCTCTATCTAACTCAGTGGCTTCTGAGACTTCCCAATAATGATCTTGAGGATCAATAGATAATAATTCTTGACCGATTTCTTCAGATACATCGCCATCTGTAGCTAAAGCATTGAGACGCGACAAAAAACGCTCCTCTAAGTGCAATTCTTCAAAGGGATTATTAATTAAAGATGCTTCCAGGGCAAGCTGATCCGATGCTATCTCAGAGGTGGGAATTATCGCTTCTGGTTTAATTGAATTCTCTATAATTGCTTCTTTACTAGGTTGAGAATTTACTACTGTTGTAGTGTCATTTTGCTCGCTCAAATTAGGCTGCAATGGCTGCGGGGCTATTTGTAGTTGATTTGAATCCACTATTAAGGAAGTAGTTTTAAGCTCAGGAGCCTTTTTAGTGTCTTGAGGTAACGCTTGATCGCGTTGAGGTAATTTAGGGAGTTGGGGAGATTTGAGGGTTTTTTCCTTGGAAGTCGGGTTGTAAATTTGAGGAGGTAAGGGTTGGTGAGATGAAGGTTGTAGTGTTTGAGGATTTTGAGGATGTTCTACTAACTTCAACAGCTTATCAATTAAAAGTGTCGGTTTTTGAGTGAGATGTCTGGGTTCTGAAGGTAAAATTAATTGTGTAAGTGAGGGATTTTTATCTTCATCTAAATGTTCTGCGATCGCCTGGTTTTTCTTAGCTCGAATTGTCTCGAATAATTCCTCTAAATCAACTGTAATTGTGAAGGGGTGAGATGCCAAAGCGACTGATGCCTGGTTATATAACGTCACATCTCCTAAAATTAAACGAGTTTCGCAATTGATAGTAACTTTAAAGTTACAGTTAAATTTAAAGGTTGGCAGTTGTTCTTCTACGGGTTGTTTAACATCTAGTAAAATTTCGGAATTCTGGGGGTCACGTAGGCGAATTCCTAATGTTCCTTGAAAAAGTAAGTTTAATAGCTGGGGGTTGTTAAAAGCTTCTACTTTACCAGATAAAGTTAACTGATTTCCGCTACTAACTACTAAAGTTTCTTGTTCAAGAGTTAATTTAAATTGGATGTTCTTGACAGTTGATGCTGCTGATAAGTTATTAAGATCTGAACTTGATGAAGGTTGAGTTTCTGGTGTACTTGGGATGTATTTAACAGATTGTGTGTGTTCGAGATCTTCTAAGAGTGGCTCAATTACTTGCTGCAACATTTGCTCTAGGTTGAGCAGAGATTGATCTAATAAAAAATTTAAATTTGGGTTGGGATGCTCTACATGAGTGGTGTTGGCTTCGTGATTACCTGCTAATTCAATTTGATTTGATTGAGGGCTTGTTAATACTGGTTCGATAGTTTCAGCATTAGCAGCAATTAATTTACTAGCATTTGCTAAGGTTTGATTGGCAATTACTAAATCTGGAAAGGTAAGGGAGGCTATTTCTGTTGATGGTGCAGCAAGGTTAGTGTGGTTGCTGTTTTGGGCGATCGCATCCTCTATAGGAGTTACTGTCACCTCGACTGGTGATGTTTCCATCAGACTAGGTATCACCTCAAGTTTTAGGGCTTGCTGCCATTTGCCTAGTGGAGATTTTTGATTATAGCAACACAGTTCCCAAATTCCAGGGGTGAGATTAGTAAATGGTATGACAACCATTAACCCTT
>JBARVL010000485.1:0-15004 GCA_049646245.1 Crinalium sp.
ATAGCTTTTAAGCAACACGACGTAGGACTACCACAGATCTACCTGTAACTGGTACAGCTTTATTCCCTTTGTAACTAGACCCGTTTTGGACGAAGTGGGGTTCTTTCGTATCAATTACAACAGTCCATTCCCTGTTTTGTAAAACCACTGGTAACGTAAACTCAATTAATTCCCAATGAGCATTAAAAAATAGCAGGAAACTTTCATCCATGATTCGTTGACCTTGGGGACCACGTCTGGGAATTTCCTCTCCATTCAAGAACAGCCCAATTGCTTTGGAATAGCCCACATCCCACTGGTGTTCAGCCATTTCATTGCCATTGGGGTCAAACCAGCCAATGTCATTGACAGTTTTACCATAAATGGGTTTGCCTTGAAACCACTTGCGTCGCTTGAAGACAGGATGTTTGCGACGGAAAAATATTAACTCACGAGTAAAATCTAAAAGATCCGCTTTTAGTTCTGGAAATTCCCAATTCAGCCAAGAAATTTCATTATCTTGACAGTAGGGATTATTGTTGCCGTTTTGGGTACGTTCCATTTCGTCCCCAGATACCAGCATTGGTACGCCTTGCGATAAAAATAGCGTTACTAAAAAGTTGCGTTTTTGTTTTTCCCGCAACGCGATAATTCCTGGGTCGTCGGTTTGCCCTTCTGCACCACAATTCCACGAACGGTTGTGGCTATCGCCATCATTGTTATTTTCTCCATTCGCCTCGTTGTGTTTTTCGTTATAACTAACTAAATCGTAAAGAGAAAATCCATCGTGGGCAGTGATGAAGTTGATACTGGCATAAGGACTGCGCCCATTAGTTTGATACAAATCTGCACTACCTGTAAAACGGTAGGCAAATTCTCCTAGTGTTTGATCTGCACCGCGCCAAAAATCCCGTACAGTGTCGCGATACCTACCATTCCACTCTGACCAAAGTAAGGGGAAGTTACCAACTTGATATCCTCCTGTTCCCACATCCCAAGGTTCGGCAATTAATTTCACATCAGCGAGTACAGGATCTTGGTGGATAATATCAAAGAAGGCAGAAAGATTATCTACATCATAAAGTTCTCGCGCTAGTGCTGATGCTAGGTCAAAGCGGAAGCCATCAACGTGCATTTCTAATACCCAATAACGCAAGCTATCCATAATTAGCTTTAAAACTTGCGGATGGCGCACGTTCAAGGAATTGCCGCAGCCCGTAAAATCCATGTAGTAACGGGCATCACCTTCTACGAGGCGATAGTAAGCTGCATTATCAATACCCCGCAGTGATAAGGTGGGACCTTTATGATTGCCTTCCCCTGTGTGATTGTAGACAACATCTAGGATTACTTCGATGCCAGCCTTGTGCAAGGCTTTCACCATTTCCTTAAACTCCTGTACTTGACCACCAGGAGTTTTCTCCGCACTGTAGCCGGAGTAAGGAGCAAAGTAATTAATAGAATCGTAACCCCAGTAATTCTTCAATCCTTTGTCCACAAGATGCCCTGGATATGCTAAGTAGTGATGTACTGGCATCAGTTCTACTGCTGTAATTCCTAGCATTTGCAGATGGGAGATCGAAGCAGAATGTGCTAATCCGGCATAAGTACCACGCAACTCTTCTGGCATATTATGTTGCAGTTTACTAAAGCCTTTAACGTGCAATTCATAAATAATTGTTTCGTGGGAAGGGGTGCGTAGCAGTCGATCTTCTTCCCAATCAAATGATTCATCAATGACGATCGCTTTCGGCATCAAATGGGCGCTATCACTTTCACTGAAAGATAAATCTTCGTTGGGATCTTCCCAAGAGTAGCCAAATATTTCTGAACCGTTGCCGACATCACCATCAATTGCTTTGGCGTAGGGGTCAATTAGTAGTTTATTAGGGTTGAAACGATGACCGTTAGCTGGATCGTAGGAGCCATGAACTCTAAATCCGTAACGTTGTCCTGGTGTTACTCCTGGTATATAACCATGCCAAACACGATTATCTACCTCTGTTAAAGGGAGGCGTGTTTCTTTACCGTCTTTGTCAAATAAACAAACTTCTACACCCGTAGCGTTTTCACTGAACAAAGCAAAATTTGTTCCTTTACCATCCCAATATGAACCCAAGGGATAGACGTTTCCAGGCCAGACTTCTAAGTGCATAAATATGAGATTGAATTGACTAAAAACAATAATTAGTGGCGATCAATTTTACCAAATTTTACTTAAATTGGGATTAATTGATTAACATTGCTAGGAATTAAAGATAATATAAGGGTTAAAAAAAACTTTGGCTTCTATCTTAGGATAGGAATGAAGTAAATCTAAAGTATTAATTAATGTGTGATGATTGATACCTAAAAAAATTAGTAAATTAGCATTATTTTCAACTCTAATAATGCTAATTTAATATAAAGATTCCCAGTTTGAATCTGGGGAGACAGAAATAATTTGATGTAGCGCGATCGCACTACAACTTAAAGAACACAACCGCCAGAGGTGGTAAAGTGATATTGATAGAATATGGTCGCCCGTGACAAGCAAATTCATCTGCTTGTACTCCACCCAAGTTTCCTAAACCGCTACCACCATATTCACTAGCATCGCTGTTGAGTAATTCTTGCCAAAAACCACTTGCAGGAACACCAATTCTGTAGTTGTAACGAGGTAAGGGAGTAAAGTTACAAACTACTAATACAGTTCCTTCAGGGTTGGGGTTCCAGTGTTGAGGTTCTAATTGAGTTGGTGAGACTTCACCTTTAACTCCTGATACTTGAATGCTACTTTTACGAAGTAGACTGATCACACTGTTTTGGGAATCGTTACAATCAATCCATTCAAACCCAGCAGGATGACAATCTAGTTCGTGCAGTGCTAATTCTTGAGCATAAACTCGGTTGAGATCGGCAACCCATTTTTGTAACCCTGAATGCAGAGGATTTTCTAATAAATGCCAGTCTAAGCTGGTGTCGTGGTTCCACTCTCGCCATTGAGCAAATTCGCCACCCATAAACAGTAGCTTTTTACCAGCTTGAGCGTACATATAGGCAAATAGCGATCGCAAATTAGCGAATTTTTGCCAGTAGTCTCCTGGCATTTTGTCAATTAATGACCCTTTACCATGTACTACTTCATCATGGGACAATGGCATCACAAAGTTTTCGTTGTAAGCATACATCATCCGAAAAGTCAAGTTATTGTGATGATATCTGCGGTGGATCGGATCTTCACTGATGTAGTTAAGAGAGTCGTGCATCCAACCCATATCCCATTTAAAACCAAAACCTAACCCACCGAGATAAGTTGGTCGAGATACCATTGACCAAGAAGTAGACTCTTCAGCAATAGTAATTGTATCGGGGAAGCGGTGATATACTGCTTCATTGAAACGACGGAGAAATGCGATCGCTTCTAAGTTTTCATTACCGCCGTGATGATTGGGTATCCATTCCCCATGTTGGCGGGAGTAGTCGAGGTAAAGCATGGAAGCAACTGCATCCACGCGCAATCCGTCAATGTGACATTTATCTAACCAGAAAAAAGCACTACTAATTAAAAAACTGCTAACTTCGTGCCTTCCGTAGTTAAAAATAGAACTACTCCAATCTGGATGATATCCTTGACGCGGATCGGAATGTTCGTAAAGGTGCGTTCCGTCAAAATATCCGATTCCGTGTTCATCTGTAGGAAAGTGAGAAGGAACCCAATCTAAAATTACCCCAATATCGTGTTGGTGCAAATAATCCACCAAATACATACAATCTTGGGGAGTTCCATAGCGACTGGTAGGCGCAAAATAACCTGTTGTTTGATAACCCCAAGAACCATAGAATGGATGTTCTGTAATTGGCATCAATTCAACGTGAGTATAACCCATCTTTTGGATATATTCAGTTAGTTTGGGCGCAAGTTCTCGATATGATAAAGAACGATTTCCGTCTTCAGGAACCCGCATCCAAGAACCTAAATGCAGTTCGTAGATGGAAATAGGAGCATTTAAAGTATTGTGTTGATGGCGTTTTGCCATCCATTCGGAATCATTCCATGTGTACTCGCTATCCCAAACTACTGAGGCAGTTTTAGGTGGAAGTTCGTAAGCTTTTGCCAAAGGGTCGGCTTTTTCTACTTCGTAACCGTTACTACCAACAATGTGATATTTGTAGATGTTGCCGTTATGAATACCTGGAATAAAGCCTTCCCAAATGCCAGAATTTTCTTTGAGTTTTAGTGGGTGGCTATCTTTATTCCAGCCGTTAAAGTCACCTTTTACAGATATGTAAACGGCGTTTGGAGCCCAAACAGCAAAGTAGGTTCCTGCAACGCCATTGTGTGTGATTGGGTGAGAACCTAGTTTTTCGTAGAGGTTGAAATGTGACCCTTCGTTGAAGAGGTAGAGGTCATCGTTGGTGATTAAGGTGATATCGTTGGTGATTGTTGATGTTGCAATCATGGTTGATCTCTTTTTTTGAATTGGTGTGTTGGGGGCAAAGTTTTGTTTTTTAACGCAAAGGACGCATTAGCCCTTTGCGTTAAAAGAAAAATCTTTTGCTTTAATGCAAAAATTCCAAGAGTTCTAAAATCCTCTCTAGTGGAATTCTTGCCCATTCGGGACGGTTATTAAGTTCATAACCTAACTCGTAAACGGCTTTTTCCAATACATACGCATCCAACAAAACTTGTAATTCTTGGTGAGATTGAGGTAAAAAGGCAGCATTCTCGGCAGTTTCTAAATAACTCTTCAGGAAAGCTGTACTGACACAAGCAAACCAAAACTGCGCCCATTGTTCCATTTCGGTAAGGCTTTCTGGGCGAATCATCCCGCTTTCTACTTCATTACGCAGCGCAACAGTTACAGCGTAATTAAATGATTGCAGCATTCCAGCGACATCGCGTAAAGGCGATCGCTTCATCCTTCTTTCACTAATTGTACGTGCTGGTTCTCCCTCAAAATCAATAATGATGAAGTCTTTACCTGTGTATAAAACTTGCCCTAAATGGTAGTCGCCATGACAACGGGTACGCATTCCGGTAATCTTGAGATCCACAATCGCTCGAAAACGTTCCATCAAAATTTCTTGACGGTTAAGGAGAGCCTGCGCTAGTGGTTGCGTATCCGTTGGCAGGTGTGACAGTTGCTTTTTGAGTAATATTAAAACTCGCCCTGCCAAATTCCTCATGTACTGATAAATTGAGCGTTGGTAAAGTGAGGTAAACGGTTCTGGGGCAAAGTCGGGATTTTCTGCATCTGAGGCGAAAGCTATATGCAATTCTGCTGTGCGTTGACCTAAAATTGCACTATTGGCTAGATAAGAACCCATTAGTTCATGGGCTAATTCTGGAATTTCTGTTACTGCATGAGATCCAAATAAGTGTGTTGGTAGTTCTACCTGATTAATATCAAGTTGCTTAACCATCACTTGCTCGAAATAGTTGCGTAGACTATCTAGGGTAAAAGCCCAAGCATCTCTCGTATCAGGGACAAATTTATGGATAATGCCGATGGAAATCGGTTGCTTACCTTGACTTTTGTATTCTAAAGCTCCCGCAACTGGTGCAAAATGTACAGGTAATGGCAACGTTCCTGCATTGGTCTTTTCTGTTAAAAAGCGTCCAATTTCTAAATCTGGGTTGATGCCTTCCTCGATTTTACGGAAGAATTTGAGAATAAATTGGTCGCCATAAATAGCTGATGTATTACTTTGTTCTCCTTTTAATAGATGCGGTTGCAGTTGGGAAAAATTAATTTCTCCTTTGCTTAAGCCATCAGTAGCACTTGCTAATAATTCACCAACCTCACCTTTATAACGCTGTGAGTTAGCACAGGCTGCTAGTGGGAAGGTTAAGAAGTCTTTTTCCGCTACAGCATCAAACAATATACCAACTTCATTTGTTGCTTGAATTTTAATTTGAGCAACTATTTGATCGTTAGGAATGTTGCGGGAACTGCTTTGATGTTCACCATCTTGATGTTCCTGTTGAGAACCGCTAACACTAACGTAGGCAAGGGGCAGGACATAATTTTCTGGTAGCCCTTCTGTGTAATCTAGGTGGAGAAAAGTAATAAAAGCTTGAGTATCTCGGTAAGATACTGGAATTACTTCGGTAATTTCTACGGTTTGAATTGTTCTTGCTTTACCGCCAAACCAACGACGATTTTGCAGATAATTAGGTAAAACTGAGGCTAGTGTTGCTCTTGATTCTTTATCAAAAATATTTTGCCAGTTGTCTCTAACTGCTAAAGTTGGCAGTTGTGCTTGTGGTTGTCCATATCGCAGATCTACATCTTGCAGTTGTAGGGTAAACCAGTAGAATGCGTGAGGCGCAAGACTGAGGAAATAAGGCGACTCTTGAATAGTTGGAAACTCTGTACGACCGAAAATTTCTACAGGTTTCGCACCTTTAAATGCGGATAGATCTAATTCTACACCTTGCACAAACCTGGACAAATTCGTAACTACCAGAATATGTTCTCCCTGATAGGTGCGTAAGAAGGCTAATACTTTGCGGTTTTCTGGATAAAGGAATTCAAATGTACCGCGCCCAAATGCTTGATAACGTTCCCTGGTAGCAATCAAACGTTTCATCGACCACCAGAGAGAGTTAGTATTGGCTCGTTGTGCTTCGACGTTAATTGCTTCGTAGTGGTATTCAGGGTCAAAAATTGTTGGTAAGAACAGTTTTTGGGGGTTAGCGCGACTAAAACCAGCATTGCGATCGCCACTCCATTGCATCGGGGTTCTGACACCGTTGCGATCGCCTAAATAAATATTATCCCCCATCCCAATCTCATCTCCGTAATAAATTACCGGAGTTCCAGGCAAAGACAGCAACAAACTATTCATCAACTCAATCCGACGGCGGTTATTTCCCATCAAAGGTGCTAACCTGCGACGAATACCCAAATTTAATCTTGCGTCTCTATCTTCCGCATAGACGCGATACATATAATCTCGGTCTTCATCCGTAACCATTTCCAGAGTTAATTCATCATGGTTACGCAGGAATAACGCCCATTGACAGTTATCGGGAATTGGGGGAGTTTGTTGCAAAATATCAATAATTGGGAAGCTGTCTTCCATTTGCAAGCCCATGAATAAGCGCGGCATCAAGGGAAAATGAAAGTTCATGTGACATTCATCCCCATCACCGTAATATTGCACCGCGTCTTCAGGCCATTGATTTGCCTCGGCTAACAACATCCGGTCAGGATATTTTGCATCTACCTGTTGGCGTAGTTGCTTGAGAAAATGATGAGTTTCCGCTAAGTTTTCGCAGTTAGTGCCTTCTCTTTCATATAGATAAGGTACTGCATCCATGCGTAGCCCATCTACTCCCATTGCTAACCAAAAATCTAGGACTTCAAAGACGGCTTGTTGTACTTCTGGATTGTCGTAATTTAAATCGGGTTGGTGAGAGTAGAAGCGATGCCAATAATACGCTTTAGCTACTCCATCCCAAGTCCAGTTAGAATGCTCAAAATCTTGGAAAATAACCCGCACACCTGGGTATTTTTCTGGTGTATCACTCCAAACGTAAAAATCTCGTTCTGTACTACCTGGAGGGGCTTTCCGCGCCCTTTGGAACCAAGGATGCTGATCGGAAGTATGGTTAACAATTAACTCGATGATTACCCGAATGTTGCGTTTATGGGCAGCATCGACAAAATCTTGAAAATCTTCTAAATTCCCGTAAATCGGGTTGATACTGGTGTAATCAGAAATATCATAGCCATCATCTTTGAGGGGACTGGGGAAGAAAGGCAACAACCAAATTGCTGTTACACCCAAATCTTTGATGTAATCTAATTTTTCTGTTAGTCCCTGAAAATCGCCAATACCGTCACCATTGCTATCAGCGAAGGCGCGGACAGGTACTTCATAAATGATGGCATCTTTAAACCACAGGGGATCGGTGTTTGATGTAATTGGCATTTTTTCTACAGTTTTATGCTTTTAACAAAGGCGGAAGGCAGGAAGTTTAGTTTTTCCAATAAAAAAGCTATTACACCACTGGATGCAAGCTTGTATATGCCTAATTTTCCGTTATCCAAAATTTTTTACCTTGTAATTGTAAGTAGTGAGGTGGTGCGATCGCTTCTCACTAACGATGTAGATCCTATTTCCCGCGATAAAACTTTGAAGTATTACCAAAAACCGATGAAAACCTTATCTCTCCGGCTACCTTTCCTGGGATCTGCTTTAATTTTGAGTTTGATCACTACATCCTGTGCTAGTAACGTTCTCAGTCAGGTAAAAACTCAGCCTTTAAATCCCCAGAATCATCAAACAACTCCCACAGTAACTCAAGAAAATAATCAAAAAGATAGAAGGAAATCTAGTACTACTAAACAATCTTGGGTAACGCTTCTGCCTGGAGAGGAAGAGTACAAAGTGAAATTTGCCAAAGATGGTAGCTTATCCCATCAAGGAAAAATTTTAATATCCAAAATTCCAGTTAGCTACAGCAGTGATGGATCGGTTTTTTATGCTATTAATATCATTCTTTCTAACCCTTCCCCATCTGGCAACTTTCATTTCTTCCAAGCTTGTGACACACAAGGTTTATGTTGGGCTTTATATTTAATTGATAAAAATCAAAGTAAAGTATATAGAACTTCTGCTGGTAAGTATGGTTCTTACCAATGGGTACAATGGTCTAAAGATGAGCAATATGCTATTTTAGCAGACCAAAATGAAGGTGATTCTAGAATTTATGCGATCGATTTAAAAACAGGTGACTCTAAATCAGTTGATATCGGTTCGCGGGCGATTGATTTAAAAAGTTTTTCCTGGTTGGATAGTAGAAAATTTAAAGTTAAAATTATTAATCATCCTGCTTGCGTTGATTGCAAACCCAATCAAAGTAAATCATACTGGTTTAATGGCAACATTACAAATATCCGTAATAAATAGTTAAACAAGACATAATTCTAATATTTCCCTTTGCGCCCTTTGCGTTTCCCTTTGCGCCCTTTGCGTTAAAAAAATCTAGCAACTAAAAAAAGTAGGTTGAAATGTCAAAAAAGATAATTAAGTTTGATTTGAGCTAAAAAATAGTTAAATTAATCCAACTTCTCGATCTATTTCTTTTTTCTCCATTGCGCCAGTAGTGCGGGCATCTTGCCCGCGTGTTGCTTTGCGTAAATTCTAATAACTATTTAAATAAGAGACAACCATAAATACTCTTGAGTTACCCTAGCATTAACACGCTTACTTGCTAATTGTTGCTGTATACGTTTTAATTTATCAAATCTGTTCACAGTGAAATTAGCCATTTGTAAAAAGGTCTTCATTTTATCTTCACTTATATTCGTTAGATTAATTTTTTGCTGTAGTGCATCTTTACCATATTTCCAGGCAAGTTCTTCTAAGCTCATTCCATTAAAATTGGAAAGCTGTTCGTTAATTTGTTTAACAACTTCATTTTCAAGATAAGGGACAACAAACTCTTCAAACAGCTTTTTATACCAACTATCATTAGTACTCAAGGTAATTTTAGAATGGGTAACATTTAACTTATTCTCAATTACTTGTACAGATAGTTCTTCAACAAAGCTACCAGCTACAGTCATCCAGGGAGTATATACTTGTCCGATAATTGGTGCTTCATTGAGCAGTTTTCTAAACTGAACTTCCACATCCCCTTTAACTGCAAATCCTTCATTTTGGAAAGAAAAGACTAAATTAGTTAAATTGATTTTTTCTGATTCCGTATTTCTAATAATTCCTGTATATCGCTGTATATAAGTAGTGATAGGCTGACTTAAATAAGACTCGGCAATCCCAAATTCAAGAATGTCATTATTGGGGTTTATTTGAAATTTAATTTTATCTGAGTCTAATTGTGGAATTTTCATTTTTTGTAACCAGTACTAAGAATATTAAATTATCTTTTACTATGATTAATCAAGTCGTGATAAAGTCATATCAATTAGCTCATCGGTTCCAACGGGGAGCAGCCGTTGGAGGAAATGGAGAAAGTCTGGTGTAAATCCGGCGCTGTCCCGCAACTGTGATGAGATTTTATCTCTAAGTCAGAATGTCCACTGATGATTCAAATTACTGTTATGAACACATCTGCGAGGTATGGATGAAGTTGAATTGGGCATTTTTCAAATTAGTTTCGCTATTCGTTAGTTTGGGATTACTGCTAAGTGGCAATCCGGTGCTGGCTCACCATCCGCTTGGGGGGAAAACGCCGACGAATGCTTTTGAAGGATTTGCATCTGGTCTAGCACACCCAGTCATCGGACTTGACCATTTGGCATTTATTGTATCTGTCGGTTTATTGGCTGCGATCGCACGACAAGGAATTTTGATTCCTATCGGATTTGTTTTAGCTGCAATGGTAGGGACAGGAGTTCACCTGATGCAGTTGAGTTTGCCAGGGGCTGAGTTTTTCATAGCCAGTTCAGTATTGCTGTTTGGTATCCTCTTAGCCATAAAGAAAGAACTCAACGGATGGATTGTAGTTGGGTTGGCGGCGATCGCGGGACTGTTTCATGGTTATGCTTACGGAGAGGCGATTTTCGGTGCAAAAATGACACCCCTAATTGCCTATTTAGCAGGTTTCACAGTCATCCAATTAGTAATAGCAACTGTTGCTTTCTCAATCGGTAAAGCGGTTATTAAACAGACATCTGAGCAACATTCTTTAACTCTACGGTTTGCTGGCTTCGTAATTTGTGGGGTCGGTCTGACTTTTCTTTCTACACTAATTTTGGAGACAATTTTTCCGGCATAACTCGTTTCTTGAAAGGATTTGAGTTGAGTTGCGAGGTACGGATGCAACTAATCTAGTTATTGACCCCACCAGGAATTTATTCAACTTGAGTTGTTTGGATAGATTTGAATCCTCTATGGCTTTAGCTTGTAGGTTGGGTTAAATAGCATGAAACCCAACCTATTATTGTCCAACTAGCGAATAGGATTAACCTTGAGAATATGAGCAGGCATAACAAAAGGATTCAATTCCACATAATTATGCTCACCCCAAGTATAGTAAGCATCAGTTAGCAAATCATGCACTTGATAAGGCTGATAAGGATTCAAACCTAACAAATGCAACTGTAAATTTACTACACCAGATTGAGTATTGTAGGGATCAAGATTGACAACTACAATAATCACATCACTGAAATTATCAGTTTGTTTGCTGTAACAAATTATTTGCTCATTACTCGTGCTATGGAATTTGAGTGATTTGTTACTTTGCAAAGCTTGATGTTCTCGGCGAATTCTATTCACCTGTTTAATCAAATGCTTAATAGTATAAGGACTATCTAAATCCCACTCACAAATTTGATATTTTTCCGAATTAAGATATTCTTCACTTCCTTCTTTTATCGGTCTATTTTCACAAACTTCATAAGCTGGCCCATAAATACCATAATTGGCTGCTAAAGTTGCGGCTAAGGCTAACCGAATCATAAACGCAGGTCTGCCGCCATGTTGTAGGTATTCGTGTAGAATATCTGGTGTATTGGGCCAAACATTCGGACGGAAAATCTCATAAGCTGGATAAGAAGTTAATTCTTCAAAATATGTGGTAAGTTGCCACTTAGTATTATGCCAAGTAAAGTATGTATATGATTGACTAAAACCTACTTTAGCTAAACGATACATAACTTTGGGGCGGGTGAATGCTTCTGCTAAGAAAAGCACATGAGGATAATCTCGCTTGACTTCCCCAATCATCCATTCCCAAAAGGGAAAGGCTTTAGTATGAGGATTATCTACTCGAAATATTTTTACTCCCTTATCAATCCAATATAAAACAACACTTTTTAATTCTTCCCAAAGATTTTGCCAGTCTTCTGTTTCAAAGTTGATGGGATAAATATCTTGATATTTTTTAGGCGGGTTTTCTGCATACTGAATTGTGCCATCAGGACGATGCAAAAACCATTCGGGATGCTCTTTTACATAAGGATGATCTGGGGAGCATTGATAAGCTAAATCTAAAGCAATTTCCATGCCATAATCAGCAGCTTTGGCAACAAATTCTTCAAAGTCTGTAATATTACCTAAATCTGGATGAATTGCTTTATGTCCGCCTGCTTCTGAACCTATTCCCCAAGGAACTCCTACATCGTCTGGTTCAGGGGTAGTTGTGTTATTTTTACCTTTGCGAAATTGAAATCCAATGGGGTGAATAGGTGGTAAATATAGGACATCAAATCCTAAGTCTGCAATATAAGGTAATCGTGCTTGTGCGTCTTTAAAAGTGCCGTGTTTTCCTGGTTCGCCACAGGAACGGGGAAACATTTCATACCAAGTGCTGAAACTTGCTCTTTCTCGGTCTACAACAATAGCTAATTCTTTGTCGTAAGTAGTTGCATATTTTCTGTCGGGATACTTGTTCATTAATGCCAACAAGTCTGGTGACAGAATTTTTTGCTCTAAAATCACAGCATCTTCTTGTTGTATAGAACGTAAAGTTGCTGCCCAAGTTTTTAACTGTACACTATCATTATCGGTGGCGCGATTCCTGCGGATAGCTTCGCTAACGCTCGCCTCCTCCACAAATTGCGCTCCAATAAGTATATCTACAGATACATCTTGCCCTGCTGCAATTTTCTTAGCTATCCCCCGCCGCCAAGAGATAAAATGGTCAACCCAAGCAAGTACCGTATAGACGTAACGCCCAAGTTCGGAAACTGTGAATGATGCTTGCCAACGGTCATTAACAATGGGAGTAAGTAATACTTCTGACCACTCTGAGGAGGTTTCAGGACGGTATAGCACAACGCCATTAACAACGTCGTGACCATCTGCAAATATATCCACTTCTACGCGGACTTCTTCACCAACTGTCCGCTTAATGGGAAAACGACCGCCATCAATTTCTGGCGAGATACCTTCTATTTGAACTCGTCGGCGACCTTCTGCTGGCAGCATTTGGGATATTTCCTTTTTTTAATGATTTAGCTGAGGACAGTTACCAGATAAATATTTACTGTTGACTGTTAACTGTTCACACCTGTAAATTAAACCTGTGAATATCGGCTAATAAATCAGTCTGAAGGGTTAACCGACCAGAAAAGGAAAATAAGTTTTTCAGTATTGAGTGCGATCGCAATATATTTGGGTATATTTGCTTGATAATTTTAGCTATTGAGTTTATAATAGAGAGCGATCGCACTGTTGCTTATCTGTTGTGCAACACTGGTAACACCTTGTCCCCAAAAGCCTCAATAAACTGTTGTTGCTCTCGGTTAACGTTGTGCAATATCAGTTCACTGAATCCCATTTCCAGATCTTTTTGCAACCAGTCGATATGCTGTTGAGGTTCTGAGGATATACGAACTGGTCCATCTAACTCATCGGGTTTGACAAATTCTCCAGCCGCCTCAAACTGAGCAGGCATTTGTAGTTCTGTCAGTAACGCACTCTTAAACACATTATTACGCCATTGTTCATACGCTCCCTGTCGGGCGGTTGCTTCATCTGCTGCGTAGGAAATCTGCACTTTGAGAATCATCGGTTTACCCTCTCCTCCACCGCGATGAAAAGCATCGACAACTTTCTGGAGTTGTTCAGGAGGGCGAGAAACAGTAATTAGTCCATCTGCCCAACTACCTAACCACTCCGCAGTTTTAGCTGTAACTGCTGCGCCAATAATTAAAGGTGGCGTTTCGGGAAGGGTATACAGCTTTGCTTCTTCTACTGAAACCAAACCGTGATGATTAACTGTTTCCCCCCTCCATAAAGCACGAATAATTTCCACGCACTCTTTTAAGCGGGCGTTGCGTTCTTGTTTGAGCGGCCATTTATCTCCAGTAATATGTTCGTTCAATGCTTGTCCACTACCGACAGTCAGCCAAAAGCGGTTGGGGAACATTTCAGCTAAAGTGGCAGCAGCTTGAGCAATAATTGCCGGGTGGTATCGCTGTCCCGGCGCACATACAACTCGAAAGGGAAGCTGAGTTGCGTGCATGGCTGCACCTAACCACGACCACGCAAACCCGCTTTGTCCTTGCTGTTCGCTCCAAGGGTGGAAGTGGTCGGAGGAAAGAGCGGCAGTAAATCCAGCTTGTTCCGCCATCTGGACATAATTGAGCAATTCACTCGGCTTAAATTGTTCGTGTGAAGCGTGATAACCAATTTTTGCCATGACTGTCGATTTAGAGAAAAAAGTATTAAGTTATGTTAAAAGTGAACGGTCTCGCTATGTTCAGAAGACCCCATCAAAAATGTTGCCATCATTGTATCAAAAATACCTGGAAACAGCGAACAGAAAATCAAAGTTGGGTGTACCTTACTTACCTAAAAAACGCTGTAAGTTAAAATTGTTTACATTTGTTAATATATAGTTATACGTGCGATTCGTTCAGCCGAAATCCACAAAGGAGGGATGGCTGGCAAACGGTAAGGTAAACCCATCAGGGTTGGAGTTCGCACTTTAAGCCCTTACCGATTGACAACTTATTATCCATACAGGTGAAAGAACCTAGTCAAGCATTAGCTAAGACAACTAGGGGAAAAACGGGGAAAAGATGGAGATTAATAACAACATCATAACCCAATCCATAACAGATTAAGCCCTGTCATCATGGTGCGTGATTGAAAGCACACAAAGAACCAGAGAAATTTGGTTTCCCCTATATGGAAGAATGACAACCTTTTATATAAAGCGGGGGTGAAAGCGGACTCAACGGGATAGCTAAATACCGATACCGCAAGCAAAAATCCTATAACCGAAACGTTGCATTTTAGCAATTAATTCGTGGGGTAGAAGCGCAAGAAGAGCGAACTGTCGATACAACCGTCGTAATATATTACCAGGGGATAAAAGCTAATCAGAATCAAATCTGAACTCCTGGGTCAAACACTTGGCAAAGGTAAGGACTATCAGGATTTTATAACCGTGATAGCGCACCACCTATAACCTCGGCGGATAGACAGACCCTAAAGGATTTTATCAATGGATAGTAGGAACGAGTGCGACTCGTTCGCAGCCCAATACATAAGCTGCGGTAAGTACGTCAAGGCTGAACCTTGAAAATCTTATAACTGTTCCTTGGATGTAGGT
>JBARVL010000486.1:0-2175 GCA_049646245.1 Crinalium sp.
GCATTAGCTGTGAGAATTCTAGCTGGCATCCCTAAACCACTATTAAATTGCGAACCAAAAGGCAAAATACAAGCAATTAAGGCAGCAGCAGGTAAGTTTTTGCGCCAAATTGATGGCTCAATAAATAAACCGCAGAGTCCATAACTTCCTAAGATGAATAATAAGACTGTTAACTGTTCTAAATCGAGAATCCAACTAAGAGCGATCGCAATTAACCATGAACCTAGCATCAGTAGCAACGGTGCTAGTCTAAGTGTAGGAAATATAAAATACGGACGAGTTGGAAACTGATTTTGTTGATGATGTCTGAGTTGTACTACTAAAGCTATTAACACAATACCCATCACAGCTAGATTTAAGCTGGATGCTTGCGTGAGGGCATAAAATAACCATTGGAGCGATCGCATATTGGCATATAGCCAAGCGACAACCAGCAAGCCAATACTAAAAATGCTTTGCCATTCATCCGCAGTGAGATGGCTATGAAAGCGTTTCATCAATTCCTACACTTAGTTTTGTTATTCCTCAATGCAAAACTAAGATTTTTCGGAAAAACACTTATTTGTTTACATTAATTTACGTGAAAATTAAGTTGATGCAACGGATGATTTAAAGAAATTAACGATTGTTATCAAAAATACAACGGATGATAAATGCGAATGTGCGATCGCCCATCCGTTTCTTTAATACCAGAAAATACCAGTTAGTAGCGATCAACCATCCGTTGCCTACCCTTACCCCACACTAACTGCTAACAGCATTCCCAAGCCTAATAAAAAACTTCCCAAAATTAGCCATAAGAATAAACCCAACGGTGAACGCCTGAGTTTACCTTGCTTAATCCTAGTCCTACTAATTCCCATACTTATACCTAAATTCTAAGGAATTGAAATAGAGCGCAGTAGCCGCTCGACAATTGTTTTCGCCCGTCGTCCCCCTGCTGGAATGATGCGATGGGAAAGGACATGAGGTGCGAGAAACTTAACATCATCAGGGATGGCATAATCGCGACCTTCTAAAAAAGCTAATGCTTGTGTAGCTTTTTGTAATGCTACTGCACCACGCGGACTTGCACCTAATGTAACTTCTTCATCTGCCCGCGTTGCTCGTACTAAATTTAGGATGTACTGCTGCAAAGGCGTTTCCACCTTCACTCGACTACAAAGTTGTTTTAATTCCGTAACTTCTTCTGTGCTAATACAAGGCTGCAAATCTTCAAATGTCATACCATCCTGCAACCGTTGCAGCATTTGCAGTTCTTCCTCTTCTTTGGGATACCCTAAAGTTAAGGACAGAGTAAAACGATCCATCTGCGCTTCTGGTAAAGGAAATGTACCCTGATATTCAATCGGATTTTGCGTCGCAATCACAAAAAACGGACTAGGAACAGAACGAGAGAGTCCATCAACTGTAACTTGACGCTCTTCCATCACTTCCAGCAAAGCTGATTGGGTACGGGGCGTTGCCCTGTTAATTTCATCGGTAAGTAGGATATTAGCAAATACTGGTCCAGCTATAAATTCAAATTCGCGGCTGCTAGGATTCCAGATATTTGTACCTGTTATATCTGTTGGTAACAAATCAGGCGTACATTGAATACGCTGGAAACGTCCATGTATTGAACGTGCTAAGGATTTAGCCAGCAAGGTTTTACCGACACCAGGGACATCTTCTAGCAAAGCGTGTCCCCCAGAAAGCAGCGCGACTAAAACCAGGCGGATAGCATCAGTTTTGCCAACAATAGTACGACCAAGATTTTCCGTTAGCTGCTCAATACTTTTTCTCATCACGGCTACACCCTAAACTTAATAACTTTTAGCTTAAACAAAAATTCATCATATATCCGTTGGATACCCTAATTAACGAGGTCGTCACAGGCGAAATTAGAGTTGTCAAATTTTAATTTTTACCATAATCTCTCGATATCGTAACAATCAAACTTATCATCAATACTGACAATTAATAAATCTTTTATTTGCATTTTCCAAATACTGACAATACTGAAAATAACTTCAGTATTGGAATCGCTAAGAAGATTGAGAACTGGAACTGAGAGAAGAGCGAGAATTGCTTGTCCACCAAATAAACACATGGGTATCAATCAAAACTTTCATTAATCTTCACCCAACCAAAACTCATCAGGTAAAGGATCGTTAAAATCATCACTAATCCAGA
>JBARVL010000487.1:0-4130 GCA_049646245.1 Crinalium sp.
CCACTTGTCAGTGCGTCTGTGGGATTTCCTTAACCGTTGCAGTTGGAGAAAAGCTAAAAAAATTATCGTTCTTAGCTCTACGATGAAAGAACGGATAGTAGCTAAATGCCCAGAAGTTGCTGATAAAATTACAGTTATTCAAAATTGGGCTAATCCAAATTGGATTGTACCGATTGCCAAGGAAAATAATTGGTTTGCTCAAGAGTTTAATTTAGTTGAGCCTTTCACGGTGTTATACTCTGGCAACATGGGTCGCTGCCATGACATGGATACGATCATGGAAGCAGCGAAAATTTTGAAAGATGAACCAATTAAGTTTGTTTTTATTGGCAGTGGTGCAAAACGTCAAGATTGTATCGATCTCGTTAAAGCTTGGGGCTTGAATTGTCAATTTTTGCCCTACCAAAATAAACAAGATTTGCCTTATTCCCTCACAGCTTGCGACTTATCCTTAGTTAGCGTTAGTCCAGGGATGGAAGGGTTAGTAGTTCCTAGTAAGCTTTATGCAGCTTTAGCCACAGGAAGACCTGTAGGTGTAATTTGTGAGAAACATTCATATTTGCGTGAGTTAATTGCTGAAGCCAACTGTGGCGCGGCTGTCGATAATGGTGATGCTGTTGCTTTAGCTGAGTTTATTCGCCAGTTAGCCGCCGATAGCAAGTTAGCTCATAAAATGGGCAAAGCAGGTCGTCGTTACCTAGAGTCTTATTTAACACCAGAAATTATTGCCAAACAATACTCAAAGGTATTTTATCAAGCTGTGTTAGATGAGTTTCCAGAACCAGATTTCCCAATTACAAAAACAGTACCAGTACGTTCTAAAAGTTTAACAACTTTGGTGAGTGCATTTAAGCGTCACCAGGATTAAGCTTCATCATTTCCCAAGTGGTATAAGTACCGATAGGACTCCAAATAACATAAGGGAGTAGTAATAAAGATGCCCAGCCGGAGATAGGGAAGACAACTAATAATAGAATCAGTCCCAAGATAGAGCCAACAGCACCGACTATTGTGCCAGCTTTCAGGCTACGCAGCCTTAGCATTACTGGGTTATAAGCAACGATCGCAATTTCCACTAGCAGATAGAATGCCATTAATAACCAGGTTTTAGTAGTACCTGGGTCGCGCGTCCAGACAATATAAGCTGACCAAGCACCACAAATAAATACTACTGTCCAAATAATTGGGATAGCAGCCTCAAAAGTTAGCCATCTGGGGCGTTGTAAGCGTTTGAACCATTTGACATCATTAGGAGTAATAATGTTACTCCCCATTGCGACTAATAATGTTACGCCACCAATTATCATCCAGGGTTTAATTATCATGCTTTTACCCTTTTTGCGAGTATGGAGCGATTTTGTCAGGTTAAGGGATAGGTTGTAATCACTCAGGAGGTTGAATATTATTGTTTTGTGACGTTCACTCACCGTTAACCCTGCGGGTGTAACGGGAGCTTCCCAAGGCTAAAACAAGGATAATTGTACTCCTTGAAAACCCCAAGCTTCGGGCTTCACAGGTTGGGCAACCCCTTGACCTCCACCCGCAGAAACGATGAGTCCCACCGCCTGTAATGCCTTATTTAATATGTTGATCGCTGCGTTTTCGTCCCTGTCCATAGTTAAATTGCACTTCGGACAACAATGCGTCCTAACTGACAAAGTTTTAGGAACTCTAACACCGCAGCCTGAGCAATTTTGTGATGTGTTATGCGGGTTTACTTTAACAATATGGACTCCGCGTTTTACCGCCACTGATTCTAGTATTGTTACAAATGCAGACCACGCAGCATCAAGAATTGATTTTGCCAGTTTACTATTTCTAGCTAAATTTCTAACCTGCAAATCTTCAACAGCAATTAAGTCATACTCCCTCACTAATTGAGCGGCAGTTTTATAATGAAAATCCTTTCTTTGACGCTGGATGCGTTGATGAATTCGAGCTATTTTATTTTGTTGTTTATTGTAACTGTTAGAGCCTTTTTCCTGACGTGCTAAAAACTTTTGCTGTCTAGCTAAATGATTCTGGGCTTTCCTGTATATTTGTTGAATTGGTACTGTTTCGCCATGAGAAGTTGTTAAAAATTCCTTCAGCCCGACATCAACACCAACCACAGTTTTAATAGTATTAATCGGCTTAAGATCGGGAACCGTATTATCTTCAGCACTGACACAAACGTACCAGCCGTCAGCCTTTTTGACTATAATTGCTGTTTTTAAAGTAAACCCGTCGGGGATATCACGATGAACAATTACCGGAATTTCACCAATTTTACTTAGTTTTAAGATCCCATCATTTAAGTGTGCGCCAGCCTTGGGGCAATTGACTCTTGGAAAAGTAAAAGACCGCATCTCACCAACTTTTTTAAATCTGGGTCTTCCTCCACGTTTACCTGACTTGTCAGGTTTAATCCATTTATCCCAAGCTTTATCTAATCGCTTCAGGTTTTGTTGTTGTACGTCGTGATAAATCTCTTTATATTCTGGGAATAATTTTTTAGTTTGTTTCAGGAGTCCAGCCTGGAAATTATAGTTAGGGAATTGCTCTGGAATCTCCCCAATTGGTTCTGAAACTAAGGAGCATTTATCAATACTGGATCTTGTACGACTCAACCAGTCTAAACGTTGCCCCAAAGCATAATTATAATGACGACGCAATAATTCTAACCACTGCATCATCAATATTTCTTGCTCTGAATTAGGCTTAATTTTGTACTGGTAAGTTAACAGCATTATTCTTAAAATATGCTAGTATGATTATACATTAAAAAACAATAATTCGCTACCGCTCAATTTATATTTTGGTCGCAATTCCTCACCCGTTAAATCAGAGATTTTAACTGGTGTCCCCTTGCTCCATTTCAGATGGGGGAAATGCGATCGCACTTAGGTCTTATGAGGCTCTGCCTCCCAATGAGCCTAAATGTGGCTGGTTCATTGCTGACTGCTATAAATCTATAAGCATTTCTCAATGAAGCAAGAATCTCCAGTCACAGCGCAAGCTTGACGGGAGAGTGTCAATGCAACCGACTAATCTAACTCTCGCCGTCCTTCCAAAGCACGTGCTAAAGTTACCTCATCAGCGTATTCTAAATCACCACCCATCGGCAACCCAAAAGCTATCCGCGTTACCTTGGTAAAAGGCTTTAACAACTGACCTACATACAATGTTGTTGTTTCACCCTCTACACTAGGACTTATTGCAATAATCACTTCTTTAATTTCTTGCTGACTAACTCGTTTTACCAGTGATTGGATATGCAATTGATCTGGTCCTATTCCCTCCATTGGAGAAATTACGCCACCTAAAACGTGATATTTGCCACCATACTCCCGTGTTTTTTCCAGAGCAATCACATCGCGGGAATCAGAAACTACACAGAGAGTAGTGCGATCGCGGTTTTGGTTGCGACAGATTTCGCAAACTGGTTCAGCAGAGAGGTGAAAACACACCTGACACAAACCAACTTGCTTTTTTGCCTCAACCAAAGCTTTAGCGAGTTCCTCTACCTCTGCGGGCGATCGCTTGAGGATATGTAAAGCCAACCTTTGAGCAGTCTTAGGACCAACTCCAGGTAAGCGTTGTAATTGCTCAATTAATCGAGCCAATGGGCGTGTGTAAACCGTTTTCCTATCTCCAATTTTTATCTATCAACTATAATGACACGGTCTACCTGGATTAATCTCAACAGTTTTACTCCCTTCCCACTTAAAGAATACCTATTTTTATAACCGCTCCTGAGCAAAGTCCGCCAAGGAAGAGCAAGAATACAATCGGTAATCTTTTAGTGGGAAGGGAGTAATAAGGTTGGTGAGATCATAAATATAAATTTAATTTATCTACAATAGACCAATGAGCAAAAGTCCAAATTACCCCCCTTTTTTTCCCCGATGTTTTGGGAGGAAATTGGCTCCCTCCCCTTGTTAAGGGGAGGGCTGGGGTGGGGTCAGAGATATTTATGCAAGAGGTCTAATACCCAGAATAAGTCTAACAATCAACAGCAAAAAAAAAAGCGCCCCCTAAAAGGAGACGCTTTTTGATTTAGCTTAAGGCTAAAAATTAACCATTAATAGCAGGAGCAGTCAAAGCAACAGGAGCTTCAACACCAGCAGCCAAATCTAGAGGGAAGTTGT
>JBARVL010000488.1:0-9855 GCA_049646245.1 Crinalium sp.
GGTATGGATAGCGATCGCACTTGGTGCTACTGTATTAGTCTGGTTGCTCGGTTTGCCCTGAAAATCACCATAAAAGCTTAATTTGACCCTTGCCTCGATGGTTAGCATGAGGCGGGGTTCCTCCACTTGTTCGTTCCCAGGTTTAACCTGGGAACGAGGTTAATACAATCATTGAACCCAGATGTCTAATGTTGATTTGCTCTGGTAATATCAATGGTAATTTTGCCACCAAAATCGGGAATAGGGGCAGCAGGTTTGCTAAGTTGTACTCTGACTTGACTGACACGATCAAATTGTAGGATAGATTGTGCGATCGCATCAGCCAATTTTTCTACTAAAGCAAACTTAGAAGTTTTCACCAATTGCTGTACAGTGGCAATTACACTGCGGTAATCAAGAGTGTCTTCTATGGCATCACTTTTACCTGCTTCTGATAAATCTAACCACAGGCTGAGGTCTACCTCAAACCATTGTCCTAATATTTGCTCCTCTGGCAAAAAGCCAGTATAGCCATAGCAGCGAATGTTTGTTAGGTGAATACAATCCATAATTTTTAGCCTAAATCTTTATGAGTAAATGATTTAGGATTTGATCCACTGTATGTTGCTGCAATGTGACCATCACCTGTAATTTGATACTTATAAGTTATCAATCCTTCTAAACCAACAGGTCCGCGAGGTGGCATTTTTTGGGTGCTAATTCCTACTTCTGCACCAAAACCATAACGGAAACCATCGGCAAAGCGAGTTGAACAGTTATGATATACTCCGGCTGCATCTACTTGAGCGATGAATGTATTTGCTGTATCTTGATTTTCGGTGACAATAGCATCAGTATGTCGTGAACCGTAAGTATTGATATGCGCGATCGCTTCCTCAACTGAATCAACTATTTTAATCGACAAAATTAAATCGCTGTACTCTGTCGCCCAGTCTGCTTCCGTCGCTGGTGCAATGTTTAAAATCTGACAAGTTTGCTCATCTCCCCGTAATTCAACATTACGTTGTTGCAATGCAGTAGCAACTTGTGGTAAGAAATTTGCAGCAATTTCTTGGTTAACTAACAACGTTTCAATCGCGTTACAAGCTGCGGGATATTGAGTTTTAGCATCTACAGTAATCGCGATCGCTTTATCTATATCTGCTGCTTGATCTATATATAAATGACAAATACCTTCTGCATGACCTAAAACTGGAATGCGGGTATTTTCTTGCACAAACCGCACAAACGAGTTAGAACCTCTAGGAATAATTAGATCTACATATTGATCTAACTGTAACAGCGCCAAAGTTTCCTCTCTCGTCGTCAGCAGTTGCACCACCTCCGGGTTAACTTCAGTTTTAGCTAATCCTTGACGAATAGCTTTAACTAAAGCTTCGCAACTCCGCACAGCTTCTTGTCCACATTTGAGGATGACACCGTTACCAGATTTTATAGCAAGGCTAGAAATTTGAACAACTGCATCAGGACGCGCTTCAAAGATTACCCCTAAAACGCCCAAGGGACAACTAACCCGTTTGAGGATTAATCCTTGATCCAATTCTCGATTAATTTGGATTGTACCAACTGGATCAGCTAACTTACCGACATCTCGCACACCTGCGATCGCACCCTTGAGTTTAGTTTCATCTAATTTGAGTCGCGCGTATAAAGATGAAGCAATTCCAGCATCCTTTGCTGCTTGACAATCTGCTGCATTCGCCGCCAAGATATCGGGTGCGGCGGTTTCTATTGCTTGGGCGATCGCAACAATTGCATGATTTTTAGATTCAGTGGACAATACTGCTAAGTTACGTGCAGCACTACGAGTACTTTGGGCGAGATCGATCAGGGGACGGGAAGCAATAAAAGAAGCTGTCATGGGTCTATTTAATTACCTATTTGCAAGTTTAATGGTTAGGACATTTCATTTCTTAATATATCTACCTATCACAACGTCTATTTTTGAGCCGCTATTTGCGCTTTTGCTTGTTGCCAAAAATTTTCTAATTCTTCAATTGTGTAATCTGTCAAAGGGCGATCTGCAAACACTTCCATTTTTTGCAAGCGTTCAATAAAACGCTGATTAGTACCTTGTAACGCGGCGGTTGGGTCTAAATCATGCCAACGAGCAACATTAATAATAGTAAACAGTAAATCTCCTAACTCTGCTTCCTGATGTGCTTTATCTTCTGTTGCAAGTGCTTCTTTTAATTCTGCTAACTCTTCCTCAAACTTTGCCCATACTCCTTCAACGTTATCCCACTCAAAACCAGCAGCAGCAGCTTTTTGAGAAATTTTCATTCCCGCCGTCAGTGGGGGGAGTGTACGGGCATAACGGCTTAATTTACGACTTAATAATTTTGCGGCTTCAGGAGTTTCGCCTTTTTCGGCTGCTTTGATTTTCTCCCAGTTTTGATGCACTTCCTCAGCATTTTGCACCTCAACATCACCAAAAACATGAGGATGGCGACGAATTAACTTTTCAGTAATTCCTTGTGCAACTTCAGTCAGGGTAAACTTACCTTCATCACTAGCAACTTGTGATTGCAAAACTACCTGCAAAAGTAAATCGCCTAACTCTTCTGCGATCGCATCCTGATTTCCACTGCGAATTGCATCTACCACCTCATAGGCTTCTTCAATTACATAAGGAATCAGCGTTTCTTGAGTTTGCGCCAAATCCCAAGGACAACCACCATCAGGCGATCGCAATTTAGCAATCACATCAATCAACTGTTGTAGCGCATTTACAGCAGATTGCAGGTTAGTGAAGTACGGATCTACCCCACCCGCGCTACCGCGCACCCTCCCCTTACCAAGGGGAGGGTTGGGGAGGGGTGTACTAGATTTAGATGGAAAGTGCTGTAAGGGACTTTGAGTGGTTAGCTGTTGTTCTTCGGGACTAGACATCAGGAAGCGTTTAATACTACTGCACCATTCTTAACAATATTTTCGCATTGTGCCAAACTACCTGGGGAGAGGAGAAGAGTTAATTCTTCCCCTGCTTCCTCTGCTCCTCTGCCCCTCTGCTCCTCTGCCCCCTGCCTCTATTTCTTCCTTGGCGTTCTTTGCGTCTTGGCGGTTCGTTTCCCCACCTTTCGCCCTGGAGATTTACGCTTGCTTGTAACCCGTCGCTTCTTAGCTTTAGGCAAAACCGCCTGCCATCCCCCTTTTTGATAGCGTTTGTAAGCCGATCCACCCCAGTCACTAAAAGAATGACTCATTGAACCTAGTTCCATCCCCACAAACAAGGCGATGAACTCAGCAGAGTGTTGGAAAAGCGATCGCACACCATCTTCCGCTAACTTTTGCCAATTCCATTGCCACCCTAGTAACAACTGAGTAACAACTAAAAATAGCAGCGTTAACACTAGCACTAGATTACTAATGTAAAGCACCCGTATGATCGTGCCAATAATTAAGCCATGAGAAAAAACTGAGCGGTGATTTAAGGCTTTCTGGTAGGGTATCCAAAGAGCGCGAAACCAACCCCAGCGAATAAACTGCCGAGAGTGGATATCGAGGTCTGGACCAAACATCAGCCCAGCAAACAGAAAAGATCCTGCAAGTATCAAGGTTAAGTCGCCACTGCGGGTTAGCCCGTAGGTTAGTACAGTAACGACGGGTAAGAGCCACAGAGTAATGCGATCGTGAGTGCGACCAGAAGGCACAGTAATTTAGCAAAAAATACAGGACTTAAGCATTTTTACCAAATATTCAGCTTTTAGGGACTGGGGACTTGTGACTGGGAGCGGGCAGAAAGCCTTAATTTATCAAGCTTTTGGGGACTATTAACTTTTTTAACCTACCTCAGCCTAAAATATTTTTCCAAAAATGTTAACAGAAACAAATTTATCTGCTACTATGTATAACTGTGAGCAAAAACACGACACGGGCGGTTAGCTCAGTGGTAGAGCGGCTGCCTTACAAGCAGTTGGTCGGGGGTTCAAATCCCTCACCGCCCATCTGAATTTTACAGGGACACATTATTTGTCGGTGATTTTGGACTACCCGAAGTCACAAGCAAATAATGGTACATCATAAAGTTTAAACTTTTCGTCTACCGTAATTATCGTTAAACCTTCTACCAAAGCCTGAGCAATTAACATCCGGTCAAAAGGATCTTTATGATGTATTGGCAAATCAGCAACTTTTATTCCATGTGCCAACGTCATCGACAAAACCTCAAACCGACTAAATCGCAAAGCCTCTTCTAAATTACTAGGCGCGATTAACTTACCTAAAGACTGTTTAATCGAAATTTCCCAAGCACTAACCGCACTGACAAAAATTAAATTTTCAGGATTAGTAATTACTTCTCGTATTTTATCTGGCAATTTAGAATCATTTTCTAAAAACCACAACAAAATATGAGTATCTAACAAAAAATTCACTGCTCATCCCCATAGAACGCTGCAATTACTTCTTCTGAAGTTTCATCAAAATCATCAGCAATCTTAACTTGACCCTGCCAGATACCCGCAATTCTTGGCTCTAAGGTCTGATTTAAATCAGTAGTAACTGTAATCTCAGGTTGAGACAAAGGCAAAACTTTTGCCAAAGGGACACCCTGATGAGTTAGGGTAACTTCAACATGATTTTGGATATCTGACAATAAATCAGCTAAATTATCAGATAAGTTAGCAATATCAAAAGTTTTTGGTGGCATTTTGCTTATAGATGAATATTGTTACCGCTTTGTTACCTTCTTTAAACAGTGTACTTAAAAGTAAAATAAGCAGAAAAAAGTGGAGAGGCGCGGCTAAAGCCTGCCTCGTAACATCCGCATTAGTTTCCCCTCGGTTTTTCACCAGGGAAGTAGGTCAACAATTAGCTACTCCCTACTCCCATTACCATTGCGTTGCTGAGAAATTCTTAACGCCCTTTGATGCAATTGAGCAATATCGAGTAATTCAGAGCCAAGGGTCTCCAATCTTGAGATCGAGCTAGTATTACCTGATAACTGATTTCTGACTTCTGCTACCTGCGTCCCTAAAGCTTCCAGTCTACGATCTATTTCTTCAAAGTGTTCTTGGCTCATTTTGCTGTGTCTCTTGTTCTTTCAACTGTTCGACCATGAAACTAATTTGCGCGGAAACCGAGCGACGTTGTTTTTTGCAGTAATCCTGAAACCACTCTAAAAGCGGCTCTGGTATGGTTACGCTAGTTCTGCTCATTTTTTGGGGCAATGCAAGACCTATAAAGCGACATATTCAGTATCGCTTTAGCTATACTCATTATACACTAAATATTACTGAGTATGACAAAATATTACTGAGTAATATTATTGGATTAACGAGACAAACCACTGATGGTTTAATTTTGTAGATATGACTCAAGCCAAAAATCTACGGCGTTGCTTCTTGTTCAAATTTTTGTCATCACGGCGTTGAGTAGGGCATTCTGTACGCGATCGCGATCGCCCCTTAGCTTATCCAGTTCATCACATCGCGCCATCAATTCATCAATTTTGGCAACAATACGGCGTTGTTCTGCAAGAGGTGGAAGGGGAACTACAGTATTAATTATTTTCTCTCTTGAAATGTTTGGTTGAGCCGCTCCTGCTCCTTGAGTCAGAAAATTCTGCTTTAAAGAAGTAATTAAATGCAGTAGAAATATATTATCTATAACTAAGAAAGTCTTACACGCACAAACGGCTTGATTTGTTGTTGCTTCAATTTCTAATACTCCAACTTTACCGATATTTGCTCCATACATTGCAACTAAAACGGAACCAATAGAATTTAATTCTAACGAGCAATTTTGAAGAGCCTCATAAGTTATTTTTTCTTCAGTATCTCGGATTCTTCCTTGCTTAACTTCCCCAGACTTAACCCAAGGAATTTCACCGCCATAGTAAGCATGATTAGTACGGCTTGGAGTAGTACCTGATTTCCATGTGCCAAAATTCCCTAACCTTACCCATTCCCAACTCGTCGGCAAATCATAGGGAACTTCATCAGGTTTAATTTCTGGCAAAGGCTTAGACTTTTTAATCTTCCCATCCTTAACTAACCTTTCTTTCTCCGCCTCAATTTCCTTTAATAACTCACTAGCAGGTTGATCGCTAGGATCTTGCGGTACTAACTTACCCTGCATCGCCAGAGACAAAATCAACTCGCGTAACTTCTTAATTCCATCAGGTGCAGCAAAAGCAATATCAAAATGCTTTTCTAAAAGTCTTGTAGCGTTAGTATGTTTATTCAAGTCCATCCTTTATAAATTGTTATTTGCCCCCCTAGCCTCCCAAAATTGGGGGGAACAGGACAATATCTTAAAGTCCCCCAGCATTGGGGGATTTAGGGGGCGACTCACCCTAAAACATTGCCATCTAGCCCCCCTAGCCCCCCAAAATTGGGGGGAACAGGACAACCTCTTAAAGTCCCCCAGCATTGGGGGATTTAGGGGGCAGATCTTGCTGCTTTAGAAATCTGTTCTAAAACTGCTGATAAATCCTTCATAACCTGATCATTAGTAAATCTGAGAACATGGTAGCCAAAAGCTTCTAATTTTTCAGTCCTAGCTTGATCGTAGACTTGTTGTTGATCGTGAATGCCACCATCAACCTCTATAACCAATTTGACACTAGGACAGTAAAAATCAACAATAAACCTTCCTACAGGATGCTGACAACGAAACTTTAGTCCCTCAATCTGACGACCTCGTAATGCTTGCCATAAAATTGATTCAGCAGGTGTTAATTCTTGTCGTAAACGACGTGCCGCTTCTTCAATTTCCTGATTAGTACCACGAATCCTGATAGAGTCTTTAGACATTTTTTAGTCTCCTACTAAACAGTATACTTTTCAAGCTATCTAGCCCCCCTAGCCCCCCAACATTGGGGGGAACAGGACAAGCTCTTAAAGTCCTCCATAATTGGGGGAAACAGGACAACCTCTTCAAGTCCCCCAGAATTGGGGGATTTAGGGGGCAATTCACCCTAAAGCCTTCATTAACTCGTGTTTCAGCGCATCCTGTACCGTCGCCATCTGCTGCGCGATCGCTAAATACTCTTGCATCAACTCATCAGGATCACCATGATTTACTTCAACTCAGGAAACAGTTGATTATTCACAAAATTCAGTAACTCTTCCCCCGTCATCCCCTCGGAGTTTTTCGCCCAACTACCCCACCGCAACTGACTCGGCAACGGCGACTTATACCCAGCAAGAGTAAATTCCCACTCCTGCTCCTTATCATCAAAAATCTTCAGGAAAATTAACCAAACAATCTGGCTAATGCGTTGAGCGTCACCATCAACGCCCACATCCTTTCGCATAATATCTTGAATAGTTTTAATTAGGGTTGCGATCGCCATTTTTCTTCTAATTATTTGATTTAGCATGACCTAACTGGTTCCCAGGCTGGAGCCTGGGAACCCAGATCCAGAGGCTCTGCCTCCCTTGATCTGATTCTCATAGAGGCAGAGCCTCTTGACACCTCGTTACCAGGCTGGAGCCTGGTAATCGAGGTGTCAAGCGCCGTAAAGCGACTGTTTAAGCTCTCGCAAAGCCTCCTCATAACCCTCCAACCCACCAAAAGCGCGAACAATCTCCATCGGAGTCCCAAACTGTGTAAACGGCACAACAGTTAAAATTTGCCGTTCCTCAATCTGAGCAACACCTTGATCAGCATACTTATCAAGCAAAGCTTCTAACACCCGTCTTGCCTGTTCTCCATACTTGGCGAAGTAATTTCGATTTTTCACATTTTCAGCCCTTTCCCTGCGGGTTAAAGGCGGCATATCCCAAGCAACATGACATAGTAAATCAAAAGGGTCGCAATCTTTACCAATCTCCTCAGACAAAGCCTCAAAAAATACACCCTCTTGGGCTAACTCATCAATAATCGCCTGTTTCTGATCTGCACTACTCCAACGTTTTAAAAAATCATCCAGCGAGGCATATTCCTTCGTCACAGTCTGGCGCGTATAATCCTTAAGCGATGCGGTAATCAACTTACCATCACCATCAAAATTGGGGTCAGCAAACAGTTCAGTCGCCTTTTTAAAATCAATAATAGTAAAATAAAACTTATCATACTCCTCATTAATTCTCGTACCTCTACCAATAATTTGTTTAAACTCCGTCATCGACTGAATTCTTTGATCTAGCACAATCAACTTACAAGTTTGAGCATCTACACCCGTAGTCATCAATTTTGAAGTAGTAGCAATTACCGGATATTTCGCTTCAGGAAAGATAAAATTATCAAGTTCCGCCTTACCTTCTTCATTGTCCCCCGTAATCCGCATCACATAGCGCGAATCGGCAGCAAGATCAGCATTTTCATTTACCAATGCCTGACGCATTCGCTCTGCATGATCGATATTTTCACAAAATACAATTGTCTTATCAAAGCGGTTGGTTTCTTTCAAAAACTCACTGACTTTTTTTGCTACTAACTTCGTGCGCTGTTCTAGCACAAGTGTTTTATCAAAATCTTTCTGGTTATAAATCCGATCCTCAATTTCATAACCATATTTATCAACCATGCCCTTACTAGGTCGCCATCCGGTTAAATCTTTATCTAAATCAATGCGTACTACTTTATATGGTGCAAGAAAACCATCATCAATCCCTTGTTTTAGTGAATAGAGATATATTGGCTCACCAAAATAATCAATATTAGATACTTCTTCTGTTTCTTTAGGCGTTGCTGTCAGTCCAATTTGTGTTGCCGAGGAAAAATATTCTAAAATCTGTCGCCATGCGGAATCCTCGGCGGCGCTACCACGATGACACTCATCAATCACAACCAGATCGAAAAAATCAGGACTAAATTGTTTATAAATATTTTTAATATCTTCAGTACCACTCACCGCCTGATATAATGAAAGATAAATTTCGTATGATTTATCTACTTGCCGATTTTTGATTTTAGTCATCGCGGAACCAAAAGGTTTAAAATCATTAGTCATGGTTTGATCGACTAAAATATTGCGATCGGCTAAGAATAAAATGCGCTTTTTCTGCTTAGACTTCCACAACCGCCAAATAATTTGAAAAGCCGTAAAAGTTTTCCCCGTACCAGTCGCCATAACTAACAAGATGCGATCTTGCCCTTTCGCGATCGCTTCAATCGTCTTATTAATCGCCAACAGTTGATAGTAACGGGGAGTTTTGTTACTACCGTCGCTATAATAATCTTGGGTAACTAAAGAGTCGCGATCGCTCAATCCTTTATATATAGACCACCATCGCCAAAGCAGATCCGCAGCAGGAAATTCATCTAAACTAATTTCACGCTCAATAATGCCATCTGTAGCGATCTTATTATGAAATAAAAAGCCGTCACCATTAGAACTAAACACAAAAGGAACCTGAAGCAGTTCAGCATAACCAAGAGCTTGCTGCATCCCATCCCCTACCGAATGCTTATTATCCTTAGCTTCAATAACTGCGATCGGTATATTAGGCTTATAAAAAAGCACATAGTCAGCCCGCTTATTTTTAGCCCGTGTGTGCAATTTTCCGCGCACAATAATCCGTCCATTCGTCAGAGAAAATTCCTCTCTAACTTGCGTTGCAATATCCCATCCTGCACGCTCTAAAGCAGGAGTAATATATTTAGTGCAAATGTCACGTTCAGAAAATTGCTTTTTATCCATATAATTGCATCGGGTTCAACCAGCAATAGACCTCTTCCAAAAGTCTAAATTACCCCCCTTGAAAAAGGGGAAAAATAACTCCCTCCCCTTGATAAGCGGAGGGTTGGGGTGGGTTCAGAGATATTTATCAGCCAACAAAAAAGCGCCCCCTAAAAGGAGACGCTTTTTGATTTAGCTTAAGGCTAAAAATTAACCATTAATAGCAGGAGCAGTCAAAGCAACAGGAGCTTCAACACCAGCAGCCAAATCTAGAGGGAAGTTGT
>JBARVL010000489.1:0-3845 GCA_049646245.1 Crinalium sp.
ACACTAAATAGTTATAACAGATAAAACTTGAAGTCGTCAGGAATTTAAAAATGCTGAATAATTACCAAAAATTAGCTGCTTAAGTATTTAAAGAAAATGTCTTAGCGTATTTTTTATGATTTGCAAAGCATCAAATGCTTGGCTGACTACATTTAGTGCGATACTGTAGAAATTACTTAGATGCTTGACCAAACCCTGATATTGGTTATAAAAAAAATTATTACATTTCAGTTGATGGAATTGCTCAGTTTAAGCTGATTGTTTGAAAAAATTAACAATCAAACCGACCATAAATTTAATGATGTAATCAAAATTTATTTTCTTTTCCTGCTAAAATATAATTTTTCTTTATGTGCCATTATAAATCTAGTATATTCGTAAAATTTTAATTAAAATATCCTGATTCAACCACTAGATATTAGATATATGGAATACATTTCCGGCACTAAAACGCTAGATAAAATTTAAGCTTAAGTCGGGAGTGATGGATGCTAAACAACTGTTAGCTACATCTGATACTGACGGTGCGATCAAGCAGGATGTGGAGAAAAAAAGCCTTGCATTATGATATTTGGTGCTTTGATTTATCGGATGTTCTGTCTAAGCCCTGCTAAGATCAAACCTATTAGATAGGACAAATCTGGAAATTATAAGCCAAAATAGGGAGTATCAACCTAATTATCAGGAGATGGCGATGATTCTCCCTCGTTTTCATAAAATTTTGGCTCCTTTGTTGCTGTCTATGTTGCTGCTGGTTACGTCTTGTGCAACACAGGCTCCTTCGCGTTGGGATCAGGCACAACGGGAAAGTACCCAGAAAGCTCCTATTACCCGTACTCAAGATCGAGCTTCAGCAGGTAAGGCTGTAACAGGTGGTCAATTTAACAAATTCTTTCCGTCTGCTGGTGGTGGCTATCAGCGTGTGTATACCCAAGAAAAACAAGGCTTTGCTGAGGCAAAGTTGAAAAGGGGTGGTACTGATGTAGCTGTACTGTCTATCAATGATACTGCTAGTAGCCCCAGCGCCAAATTGAAGTTTAAGCAAAGCAGTCAAACAATTGCGGGTTATCCGGCGGTTAGTCAGGGTCAAAATATTACATCTATTTTGGTGGGCGATCGCTATCAAGTCAAGGTGCAATCTCGTGATGCTAGTTTTACTCAAGGCGATCGCGAAGCTTGGTTGAAAAAATTTAACTTGGGTGGTCTTTCTCGACTGCGCTAATTAGTAACAAGTTCGCAATTTACAGTAACAAAATTTAGCATCAGGAGTTTGTTGTGGCTAAGTCTATTTTTGAGTTAGTTGATGAATTACCAACTAGCAACATGACTATTTATGCGTTGCGATCGCTCGATTTTGTTGTTCCTGGGCAGTGGGAAAATGTTGTTGGTTTTACTAACACTATTCGTCATGTTACTGGAGAAACCGACGAGGACCTGATTCAACAAATCGGCGAACGAGCCATCTATCTATATAACGATAAATCTCAGGGATACCAACGAGCAATGTGGCTCTATCAAAGCGTTGATAGGGCAGATAGTGCTTTAGGTGCTGCTGCTTTGGCTAATAAAGTAGGTGATAAAATTCCTCTTTTGGGAGGTTTATTAACCAGAGTTACCCCCAAAGCCAATAAAGCTCAAGCTATTGATTTGTGCTTAAAGTTAGTAGTTGAGTTGGTCGCTTTCTGCCAAATTAACGGTATCCCTGGAGATAGTATCGGAGATTTTGTCGCGTCTTTGGGCGAATACAGTGGTGAATCTTTGATGCGGATGGCTGCACTGGTTTGTATAGATGGTTTGATTCCTTTAGGTCCCGATTTTATTCTGCAAGCCCAATCTCACCTTTCTCAAACAAGCCCTTCTGAGTTACAACAAAATAATACCTTCCAGCAGGTTAATAGTTTAATTCCAGGTGGAAATCCTGCGGGTCAACTAAATTTCATTGGTGAAAGCTTTGATTCAGTTAAAGGGTGGATGAGTAACTTTGTTAGCGATCGCGGCTTAACCCCAGAAAAAGTAGTTAACAATATGCAACGCTTTGTAGAAATTTCTAATGATAAGTTGGATTATCTAGGCGCTTTTCTAGATATGACAACTAACTACTATGAACACACTGGCACTCAAACTTTAGCTCGTCGTTTAATTGAAAGAGCAGTTGCAGAAATTTAGTCATAAATAGCCTCCAAGTGTTACATATAACTAGGATAATTTTAGACCTAGCCTAGTTATGTGTAACTAAATACTGAAGCGTTCTAGTTTTTAATATAGTCGTGGGTTAACTTTTGAAATAAGATTATTATTTTGCCAATTTTATGATAGCAACAACGGCTGGATTACCCAGCGCCCGATTAATAGAGATATTTTCCGCTATTCAAGGCGAAGGGTTGAACGTTGGCACTCGTCAACTTTTTATTCGCTTTGCTTTGTGCGATTTACGCTGTCATTATTGTGACAGCGCTCATACTTGGGAGATACCACCGACTTGCAAAATTGAGAAAACGCCTGGAAACCGAGATTTTGAAACTTACCCTAATCCTGTATCAATACCATTATTACTGGAATGGGTAGAGCGGCAAAATCAACCTGGTTTGCACGATAGTATTAGTTTAACTGGTGGGGAACCACTGCTACACGCGCCTTTTTTAGTAAATTTTTTACCAGAAGTACGTTCTTTAACAGGTTTACCAATTTATTTAGAAACTGGTGGTCATCGTCCAGAACAATTATCGCTGATTTTGCCTTTTCTTGATGCTGTAGGTATGGATATTAAGCTACCTAGTGTAAGTGGGGAAGAACATTGGCAAGCTCACGCAGAATTTTTACAGCGCTGCTATAAGTCAGAAGTTGATGCTTTTGTAAAATTGATTGTTTCTGCTGAAACTGCTCCGAGTGAGTTAGAACAAACTGCTGAATTAGTAGCAGATTGTAGTCCTAGTATTCCTGTTTTTTTGCAACCAGTCACGCCTTTAAATCCTTTTCAATCTCATAATAAAGCGGTGTTATTACCACCTTCGCCAGAACAAGTTTTAGAGTGGCAAACTTTGATGAAACGTTACTTAAAACAAGTAAGGGTTGTGCCACAAACACATAAAATGATTGGTCAACTTTAATGAGTTTTAAAAAAGCTTAGGGGCGAAGAGTTAAGCGCCCCTAAAATTATTTACTCAAAACCGTCCCGCGATCCTTTGACTTTCGATTTGGCTTTAGAAGCACTGCGGCGCAGAGCTTGCAGACGGGTTTCGTATTTGGTGCGTTGACGTTTGTTAGGAGTGATTTCAATTAAGGTTTTCAAGGCACTGCCGAGACTTTTGTAGGCGTTGGGGAGTGAGTAACCAAAGCGGGTTGCGAGTGCGATCGCTTTTTCGTCGGCTTCTGCTACTTCTTTAAAATTGCGATCGCTATTATTTTTTTGGTAGAGGCGATAACCAGAAACGCCACAAAGTACTAATGCCAACAACAGCAGTAAGCCATCCTGCACCCAAAGTTCACCGACAGCACCGCCTAAACCAATGGCTAGTGCTGCCATTTCCCAGCCTTCTCTAGGAATGGTGTCATTTTGAATACGGGCGACTTCGTGCCAAAATAGCAAATTTCTTTGATCGAGGGCTAGTTGCTCCCATTTCACCAGGTCAATTTGAATTTCTACCTGATCTTTACCAATTTCTTCACAGCGCACAAGAGGTGGGTTTACCTCTACAGTTCCCTCCACACTTACCCAGCTTTGTAACTCTGGCGGTAAAAGAGTTTTTAAACGCCGGAGTTCGCTCATCTCGGCTCTAGCAGAGGAGGTTACATATGATGTCATAGATCCGGCTCCAGGATTTAAACAAAAAATAAACTTTTTACTT
>JBARVL010000490.1:0-12070 GCA_049646245.1 Crinalium sp.
TAAATACTGCGCTCAAAGCAGCCCAAACTGGTCACTTGGTTATGGGAACCCTACACACAAACAGCGCGGTGAAAACAATTGAGCGTATTCTCAACTTGTATTCAGCAGAAGAGCAAAGTGCTATGCGAGTTGCTATAGCTGAATCACTTGTAGGAGTAATTGCCCAAGGTTTGTGTCGTACAACTGATGGCAAGCGTGCTGCCTTCCACGATGTTCTAATTAATACTGAAACTGTGAAGGATTACATTAGGGATGGCAAAAATGACGAAATAGCAACAATTATGGCTGATAACGAATTTGATGGCATGATTACCATGAATAAGTCTCTATTTAACTTGTATCAAGAAGGACGAATTACAGAAGAAGTAGCATTAGAAATGTCGCCTACTCAGAATGAAATGGCAATGATGTTACGTGGTCGAGTTTAAGATCTAAGGGACTAGAGGCGAGAGTTAACAAGCTAGCTAATTGATCTTTCTAGTCCCTAGTTCATATAGCCATGCCTTGAATCAAAATAATTTAGTGATCAGGAAAACTTATCGCGCTCAGTCTC
Organism: Crinalium sp.; assembly: GCA_049646245.1. Classification (GTDB taxonomy): domain Bacteria; phylum Cyanobacteriota; class Cyanobacteriia; order Cyanobacteriales; family PCC-9333; genus Crinalium. The sequence continues at coordinate 554 of JBARVL010000490.1, forward strand.
CTAAATCGAAAGATCACGATTTAATTGTGGATTATGAGGAAAATATGCGATCGCATATTTCACAAACAAAAATTTGTAGTGATTCAGGAGTTATTTTGAATCACTCTTTGCCAGTCACGACCTCTGGCTATATCTTCCGGTTGTTCGTTTCTGGTCATAATCTGGATACAGAACGTACACTTCAGATTTTGCATCGTTTGTTAGAGCAATCTCTTGGTCATCCTTATACGCTAAAAGTAATTGATATTTTTAAACATCCAGAGCAAGCAGAAGCAAATTCCATTTCTGCCACACCAACATTGATCCGTATTTCTCCACAACCCGTAAAACGGATTGTTGGCGAATTGGATGATGTAGAAAGAGTTTTAAAATTACTGGTTGTTGTAGATGTTTAATATAGCAACTGCCAAGGCGCTTAAGGCATTAAGCCCGCGCAGGCGGGCTTAGTTTGTATAGCTCCACCCTTGAGGGTGTGGGAGAAAAAGTGGCTTAACTGCCTTGGCGACTGCTATACATGAGTGTATAAGCAAAAAAAATGAGAACGCCATAGTCGTTCCCATAAAACTTGATATTTAGTCTGAAGCATTCCATGCTTAACGCAGTGGCGTTATAGTTAGAAAATTTTCTACAGTTGAGAAAACTTTTTTCAAACTAGCTCAACTAAGGGTTTGCTAATTCTTGCAAAGCATGATTAGTAGAATTATCCAAAACTTCTACTGTTTCAGAGGGATCAGGAGTAACTACTGGAGATGTAGCAGTTTCGGACGGCTGACTTAAACTATCAGGGTTCTCAGGCTTTGGCGCTTGAATAATCCGAAATTTTTGTCGAGAAGTAGGTTTTAGTGTCGTTGGTTCGAGATTATCGTTAACTTGCTCCTCACCAGTTGTTTCAGACTCTAAATCTGCTGCTGGCGATCGCCCTGTAGCTTGCGGTAATTCAGAGGTTGAATTTACTTCTGGTGTAGATATTGGACTCTCTACTATCTCAGGCAGAGTAGAAGGTTGGTTAGGACTTACGGCTGGTCTACGGAATCGACCCAGTATGTTTTCATATTTGCTTTTTTCTGGCTTTTTCGCTGCTGTCGGGGTTACTTGGGAAGCAGGTAAATCTTCAACAAAAGGTTCCACTTTAGGTGTTGCTTCCACAGAAGGTGTTTCCTCAGCACTAGAACTCGGTGTAGGAGTTACATTTGCTGCTGGAGGTTCTACCAATTCAGGAGCGGTTGTTGGGATTATTTCTGGTAGGGTAGGCGATGGGCTAGTTTTAGTAGCTGGACGCTGAAAGCGGCTAAAAAAGCCACCAGATTTGGGTTTTTCTTCTGGTAATGGTTCTGTTTGATCTGTTGTGATTGTCTGTTGTGCTTCTGATGGTTTTATTGGTGTTGGCTCAACAGTTGGACTAGCAGTAGATTCTGGTAGCGGCGTGGTAGAAACCGGAGGTGTTGGCGTTGGCGACTGAGTTGGAGTTACAGTTGGCGTTGGACTTACTACTGGTGGCTTGAAACTATATTTAGGATCTACAATTCCACGCGCCTGAACTGCTGATAATTCGCCTCGCACCAGTTTGGATAAAGTATCTTTGCCTTTAGGTTCGTAAGTTATTACTCTAACTGTGTCGTTAAACACATTTTTTACTGGGTTTCCCAGTTCATCAATAAACTCCAAACGTACCCAATTCTTACCTGACTTAAAACCTTTGAGATAAACAGGTTGCCATTTGTCTAAAACAAAGCTTTGACCATTGACCGTGACCCTAATTCGCCAGTCAGCAATTTCGTCTTGGGAATTTTCTTGGGCGACTTGGTGCAGTGGGGCGTTGTTTAAATAGAAGTCCAGCATGATAGGTTCAGCCCCATAGCTGCCTTTCGGACGACTGTATGTTAAAAGAGGTTGTGCCGGATTGGGATTGTTATCTGTTGTTTTGGTAAAGACGTGAAATGTTGTTTGAGCATAAGCGCCCTCGTTTTTAAAACTTTCATGCCAGGGACGAGAAGCAAATACTCGCAGTGTATGAGTTCCTGGGGATAAGTCTTTGAGGACGAAAGGCTGATCTACGTTATATACAGCCTCGTAGGGTTGATTATCCACAATCAAGTGGAGATGTGGCCCCATCTCTAGCTCGGAATTTTTAAAGATCGGCAAGTCTTGAACTTTTAACTTTACTTCCGCAGTTGTGTCTTGAAGTATTGCATCTGTCTTAGGACTGACTATTGTTACTTGAGGCTGGTAGGCTTCTAATTCCGCGCCTAGCTGTTGGATCACTTCTGGGGGAGCTACTTCTGATATATCCCCTGCGATCTCCGATTGACGCATTTTGTTATCGCTAGTAGAACTGGCAATGCGATCGCCACAACTAACCAGCCCCACAACTAAAACCGCCGTAGTTAAGAAGGAAACTAGCCTTTTAAATAATTTGTATTGACTTATACCCAACACTTATACCCTCCGAAACGCAACCGCAATCAAATTTTGACTCTCTGCCATCTTTAGGGAACTATAGCCCAAAAGCATCAACTACCTGCGGCTAATTTTGCCTTTATTAAAAAAATAAACGCCCTAATTTGCTGAAAACGTGCATAAGTGGTGGTGTTCAGTACAAACACGGGAAAATTGTTTTGATTAAGCAAGTATTGTTAATTTTTTTTACAAAAATGTGATATTTCCTTGACTTATAGCATTTAGTCCTGAGTTTTAGAGCCAAATTTGGCAGTAAAATTACGGACTTTGAATTATTGTTAACTATCTCGGAATAATTACTGAATCAAGGCATATAATTCACCAACAGAGCCCTTACGAAGTAGCTTGATTCCTGTTCTAGCCTGCTTTGAGGATTTGGAACCCCTTGTTCCTTGCTCAGGGACAGGAAAGCAACAAGAGTTTTTGGCTTTGTTTCCTGGGGATATATCCGTTAAAAGCGGACATCCTATGCTCTCTGGAAAGCAGTCATCTTAACTTAGCTTTCCTCCGATTAAAGTTAAATTTAATTGGGCCATTTCTCGTTCCTTGTCTAGAGAGGAGATTCCTCATGACAATCAGTCCACCGGAGCGGGAGGCGAAAGCCAGAGTTGTGGTTGATAAAGATCCGGTTCCTACTTCTTTTGAGAAGTGGGCAAAGCCAGGTCACTTTGACCGCACTCTTGCTAGGGGTCCCAAAACCACCACTTGGATTTGGAACCTACACGCCCTCGCACATGATTTCGACAGTCATACGAGTGACTTAGAAGATGTCTCTCGTAAAATCTTCAGCGCACACTTTGGTCACCTAGCCGTTGTGTTTGTTTGGTTGAGCGGTATGTATTTTCATGGCGCTCGCTTCTCAAACTACGAAGCTTGGTTGACCGATCCGATCCACATTAAACCTAGCGCTCAAGTAGTTTGGCCAATCGTTGGTCAAGATATTTTGAATGCCGATGTGGGAGGTGGCTTCCACGGAATTCAAATCACCTCCGGTCTTTTCTACGTTTGGCGTGCTGCTGGTTTTACCAATACATACCAGCTTTATGTCACAGCCATCGGTGGCTTAGTAATGGCTGCACTGATGCTGTTTGCTGGTTGGTTCCACTATCACAAGCGCGCTCCTAAGCTGGAATGGTTCCAGAATGTGGAATCGATGCTGAACCACCACTTAGCTGGCTTATTGGGTTTGGGCTGTCTATCTTGGGCTGGTCACCAGATTCACGTTGCCCTGCCAATTAACAAGCTGCTTGATGCTGGTGTAGCACCTGGAGACATTCCCTTACCTCACGAGTTCATTTTGAACCGTGACTTAATGGCTGAATTGTTCCCAAGCTTTAACCAAGGCTTAACACCTTTCTGGACTTTGAACTGGGGTCAGTATGCTGACTTCTTAACCTTCAAAGGCGGCTTGAACCCAGTCAATGGTGGCTTGTGGCTGACAGATACAGCACACCACCACCTAGCTTTGGCTGTGCTGTTCATAATTGCTGGTCATATGTACCGGACAAACTGGGGCATTGGTCATAGCATCAAAGAAATTTTAGAGAACCACAAAGGCCCCTTCACTGGTGATGGTCATAAAGGTCTCTATGAAAATATGACGACTTCTTGGCACGCTCAATTGGCAACTAACCTAGCCATGTTGGGTTCTGTCACGATTATCGTTGCTCACCATATGTACGCGATGCCTGCGTATCCGTACATTGGGATTGATTACGCTACACAGTTGTCAATCTTTACCCACCATATGTGGATAGGAGCGTTCTGCATCGTTGGTGGTGCTGCTCACGCTGCTATTTTCATGGTGCGGGATTACGATCCAGCCGTTAACCAAAACAACGTATTGGATCGGGTAATTCGCCATCGTGATGCGATTATTTCTCACCTGAACTGGGTATGTATTTTCCTGGGCTTACACAGCTTTGGTCTGTACATCCACAACGACACCATGCGGGCTTTGGGTCGTCCTCAAGATATGTTCAGTGACACCGCAATTCAACTACAGCCCGTATTTGCTCAGTGGGTTCAAAACCTCCACACTTTAGCTCCTGGTTCTACAGCGCCTAACGCGCTAGAGCCTGTTAGTTATGCCTTCGGCGGCGGTGTTGTCGCTGTGGCTGGCAAAGTGGCAATGATGCCGATCGCACTGGGTACGGCGGATTTTATGATCCACCATATTCATGCCTTCCAAATTCATGTCACAACGCTGATTCTGTTAAAAGGATTCCTGTTTGCTCGTAGCTCTCGTCTGATTCCAGATAAGGCTAATTTGGGCTTCCGGTTCCCTTGCGACGGCCCTGGTCGTGGCGGTACCTGCCAGGTTTCTGGTTGGGATCATGTCTACCTGGGATTGTTCTGGATGTTCAATACCATTGCGATCGCTGTTTACCACTTCAGCTGGAAAATGCAGTCTGATGTTTGGGGTACAGTCAACGCTGATGGTACGGTAGACCATATAACTGGTGGCAACTTTGCCATGAGCGCGATTACCATTAATGGATGGTTGCGTGATTTCCAATGGGCGCAAGCTGCTCAAGTGATTCAGTCATACGGTACATCTCTCTCTGCCTATGGTCTATTGTTCCTAGGCGCTCACTTTGTTTGGGCATTCAGCTTAATGTTCTTGTTCAGTGGTCGTGGCTACTGGCAAGAGTTGATCGAGTCCATTGTTTGGGCTCACAATAAGTTGAAGGTTGCTCCAAGCATTCAGCCCCGCGCTCTGAGTATTATTCAGGGACGGGCAGTGGGAGTGGCTCACTACCTCCTAGGTGCAATCGTCACTATCTGGGCGTTCTTTGAAGCGCGAATCATTTCACTAGGCTAGCCATTAGCTATCGGTGGTTAGCTGTCAGCCAAAAACTGCTCTGCTCTCCACTGATAGCTGAAGGTTAAATGGAGGATTTAGTAAATAAATGGCAACTAAGTTTCCCAAGTTTAGCCAGGATCTCGCTCAAGATCCGACTACACGTCGGATTTGGTACGGGATTGCTACGGCTCACGACTTTGAAAGCCACGATGGCATGACGGAGGAAAATCTTTACCAAAAGATTTTTGCTACGCACTTCGGTCATCTGGGGATCATCTTTTTGTGGGCTTCTAGCCTCCTGTTCCACGTAGCCTGGCAAGGTAACTTTGAACAGTGGATCAAAGATCCACTCAACGTCCGTCCGATTGCTCATGCGATTTGGGACCCACACTTTGGTAAACCAGCAGTAGATGCTTTTACCCAAGCTGGTGCTTCTAATCCTGTAAATATTGCTTACTCTGGTGTCTACCACTGGTGGTACACCATTGGGATGCGGACTAACCATGACCTGTACAGCGGTTCAGTTTTTCTGATGCTGCTGGCTGCGATCTTCCTGTTTGCAGGTTGGTTGCACTTACAGCCTAAGTTCCGCCCCAGCTTGTCTTGGTTTAAGAGTGCTGAACCCCGCCTAAATCACCACTTAGCTGGTTTGTTTGGTGTGAGTTCTTTGGCTTGGACTGGTCACTTAGTTCACGTTGCTATCCCCGAATCTCGCGGACAGCACGTAGGCTGGGATAACTTCTTAACCACCCTGCCACACCCTGCTGGTTTAGCTCCTTTTTTCTCTGGCAATTGGGGTGTATACGCTCAGAATCCTGACACTGCCGATCATGTGTTTGGGACTTCTCAAGGCGCTGGCACTGCAATTCTCACTTTCTTAGGTGGCTTCCATCCCCAAACTCAGTCCTTGTGGCTGACGGATATGGCTCACCACCACTTGGCGATCGCAGTGATTTTCATCATTGCTGGTCATATGTACCGGACTAACTTCGGTATTGGTCACAGCATTAAAGAAATGCTGAACGCCAAAAACTTCTTTGGTGCCAAAACTGAAGGTCAGTTCAACCTGCCTCACCAAGGTCTTTACGACACTTACAACAACTCCCTACACTTCCAATTGGGTATCCACTTGGCAGCGTTAGGTGTGGTTACTTCCTTAGTAGCACAGCATATGTATGCTATGCCTCCTTATGCCTTTATTGGGCAGGATTTCACCACTCAAGCAGCACTCTATACTCATCACCAGTACATTGCTGGTTTCTTGATGCTGGGTGCGTTTGCTCACGGAGCGATCTTCTGGATTCGGGACTATGACCCTGAACAAAATAAGGGCAACGTTCTTGACCGCGTGTTACACCACAAAGAAGCGATCATTTCTCACTTAAGTTGGGTTTCCCTATTCTTGGGTTTCCACACCTTGGGTCTGTATGTTCACAACGATGTTGTTGTTGCCTTCGGTACTCCTGAAAAGCAAATCTTGATTGAGCCAGTGTTTGCTCAGTTCATTCAAGCTTCTCATGGTAAGGTACTCTACGGCTTAGATACTTTGCTGTCTAACGCTGATAGCGTAGCTTCCACAGCAGGTGCTGCTTGGTTGCCTGGTTGGCTTGATGCCATCAACAATGGCACCAACTCTTTGTTCTTAACAATTGGCCCTGGCGATTTCTTGGTTCACCATGCTTTCGCTCTCGGTCTGCATACCACCACCTTAATTCTTGTTAAGGGTGCGTTGGATGCACGTGGCTCCAAGCTGATGCCCGATAAAAAAGACTTCGGCTACGCATTCCCTTGCGACGGACCTGGTCGTGGCGGTACTTGCGACATCTCCGCGTGGGATTCCTTCTACTTAGCTACTTTCTGGATGCTTAACACCCTGGGTTGGGTAACCTTCTACTGGCACTGGAAGCATCTGGGTATTTGGCAAGGCAACGTAGCTCAGTTTAATGAGTCTTCTACATACCTCATGGGCTGGCTGCGCGATTACCTCTGGCTATACTCTGCTCAATTGATCAACGGCTACAACCCTTACGGGATGAATAACTTAGCTGTCTGGGGCTGGATGTTCCTATTCGGACACCTAGTTTGGGCAACTGGTTTTATGTTCTTGATCTCTTGGCGCGGTTACTGGCAAGAGTTGATCGAAACTCTTGTATGGGCGCACGAGCGTACTCCTTTAGCTAACTTAGTTCGCTGGAAGGACAAGCCCGTTGCTATGTCTATCGTTCAAGGTCGTTTGGTTGGTCTAGCTCACTTCACAGTTGGCTACATCCTCACCTACGCGGCATTCTTGATCGCCTCTACTGCTGGTAAGTTTGGTTGATCCGAATCTACTTGCTTGTAGGTAAATAATTAAAATCCCCTGCTAATTAGCGGGGGATTTATTATTTAAAACTGATTAAAGCAAATAATAAAAATATGTTTAGGATTCGAGCATGGCTAAACTATCTTCAGAATGGAATAATGAAGCTTATGTATCCCTACATCTAGTTCAAACGATGCTAGAAATGGCAGGTTTACCCCGTAGAAGTAGCTATTCTCACTGGATTCCAGAGTTTAAAGTCAAAGTACCCAGGCTGACTCCAAAGGGTCAGGTTGAAGAAACTGAAAAAGAAGTTGATTTCTTTGTAGAAGACTTGAGCAGGTACATTAACTTTCTAATAGAAGTTAAAACAGCTGAAACTAAAATTGATGATGATGCTCGTGTTCAGTTAGAAAAATATCTAAAATACTCGCATACAAGATTTGGGCTACTAATTGATCCGTTTGTGATTGAAGTATACGAGTATACCGAATGGCAAAGAATACTCAGATGTAAGTACGATATAGAAAATCCCGATCAAATTTTACCTTTAGCAGAGTTCCTCAAAAATTTTTTGGACACAGTTAAAATGCGTACAATTGCAATTCACACCTCTAAAGGAGGAGTTGGTAAAACAACTTTAGTTGTCAATCTTGCTTATGAATTGGCAAACAAAGGTCACAAAGTTTTAGTTGTAGACTTAGACGAGCAAGCAAATGCTAGTTTATCTTTGGGAGTTAACAAAGCTGACGAATTTGATAATGCTTCTAGTTTGGAGGACTTTGAACAAATATTAGACTCCTTTAAGGAGAGAAAAGAGGTTGTTGAGTTTTTAAAAGACTACGAACTACCAAACTTTAACTACAGAGAGTATCTACAACCTACCCCTCTTAACCAGATCCTAAGTAGATCTGGTTGCCCTGGAAAAGTTGATGTTTTACCTAGCAGTTACAAAACTACTGACGCGGCACTTGCCAGCTTGGGTGGGATTCGTGAAAAGCGACTTGACAAAGCGCTGCGGCAATCTGGTATGGCTAACGACTATGATTATGTAATTATTGACACTCCTCCAAGCGCGACTACCATTGCCAGCAATGGACTCTATGCCGCTCAATATGTGCTTATTCCATCCCAGATGGAGTATCTTTCAGTATATGGAATTAGGACTCCTATTAAGCGAGCTAGAGAAGTTCAAGAGGAGATGAACAATAGGCGGGGAATTATTATTGGTATTGTTCCGATGATGACTGAAAATCTCAAGCTTGATACTACTATCAGGCAGTTAGTTGCAAAAACATTTCAGGGTATTACTATCCTACCAGAAGTAAAGCGAGCAACCGCCGTTGGGCGAGCATCCTACGCTCGTCAGCCTCTCTCTTTGTATGCTGAACAAAATACAGGAGTAGGTGCTGTGGCAACGCAATTTTCAATCTTAACAACAGAAATATTGGTTAAGATAAGTCAAATTGAAAGTTCTGTGGGAATCTAACAATGGTTAAGCTTTACACAGGTATTGAGACTAAACCTAGCCTTGTGGTTTTGAATCAGATAGAAGTTTCTCAAGAAAGTTCTGGAACTTCAAAATATATTATTGACAAAGTTTCTGAAAATTTGAAAAAATGGCAGTTTAACTTAGCTCTACCAATTGTTTGTATTACTGATCAAGAAGATAAGTACCGCTTACTAACTGGCTTACCTATATATGAAGCAGCTGTGGCAGCAGATCTGGCGCGTATTTGGGTATTTGTAATAGCAGCTAGGCAACCTGAAGCCGAAAAAGCAATAGAGCCAGTAGTTTTGCAGTCAAAGCTGAATGAAAGAGTAGTTGATCCTGAAGATATTTTAGAGTTTTTAAAATTTTTAGACGACGTGAAATCTCCTCTAACATTAATTCGTGGAATAGGAGATAAATATGCTCTAAAAATTGCTGCTAAACGACCTTATAAGTCCCCAGAAGATATGAAAAAACTTGGTACTAAACAGCCTTTGGCGTGGTTAAAAGCATACAAAGAATGGAAAAATTCAATTTAACCTCGATCTTAACGTGATTTAATCCATCAATGCTTGGAAGAAATTAAAAAAAAAGGTACTAATGCTCATCATTAATTTTTGTAGAGCATAATTACTTTGATTTGTATGCGGACAAAGCGATCGCTTATTCCTGCACAATTTCCACTAAGTCTTCAATCATCACATCAAATGTTCTCGCCAGCTTATAGATAGCGGTAAAGTCAACCATTGACATTTCAGGACGGCGAGCATAGCTTTTGACTGTGTTATAGATCACGCCTGAACGATCAGACACCTCCTTAAGTGTCCAACCTTTCTCAGCCGCCAGTTCTCGAATTTTTAGTCTAACTAACCCCATGTTTGACAAAAGGTGCAAATGCACCTTATAATGAATGAAAATAGCGATCGCCTACTCCTGCACAATTTCAACCAAGTCTTCAATCATGACATCAAAGGTTCTCGCCAACTTATGAATAGCTGTAAAGTCAACCGTCGCTAATCGAGGCGAACGAGCATAGGTTTTCAGAGTGCTATAAACTACTCCCGATCGCTCAGAAACCTCTTTGAGCGTCCAGCCCTTCTCAGCAGCTAGTTCTCTAACCCGTAGCCTAACTACACCCATGATAATATTGATATTATTGACAGTGGACTAATATCCATCCTAAAATAAATTAATAGCTGAAAAAGCGATCGCTCCCATAGTCTAGCAAACTAAAGCGATCGCTTATATGCCCCAAAAAATTAGGGAGTTAACTTCTATGATATCAACAGAAGAGCCAAAATTACCAGTAATCCGCGAATCTAAAATTAATCATAAATCGGGAGTTCTTCACCCACTAGCTAGATTTGTAACTGAAGATACTGCTGCTTTGCTGTTTAACTTAAAACTAGAAGAAATTTATCGCATCGACTGCTGGAAGCACGTAGTCTATGTACATGGTAAAGGTGTAAGTAAGTTTGTTAGTTATGCAGATTTTCCGCCGATTGTAGAAGTAACACAACCTACGCCTCAAGATTTTGTTCGCTGGCGCAAGCGTTGGCGTAAATCCTTAAAAATTCATCAAGCGCCGAAATTTTGGAAAACCTTCTATACCTATCAATTCCAGTACGCGCCTACAATTAGTAGCTTTTTAGCTTATGGTGAATTAGTGGCTGTCATCAAACAGGGATTTTCAACAGAGGACTTAAAAGAACTAAGAGATGTTTATACCCGCGCCCAGTGTGTATGGAATGATTTTTGATAGTGCATAGGCGTAGCCGTCGTAGACAGCGCCTTGACTCTTGGCACTAAAATTTTGGTATTTTTCAGTTATGACTAATTTATTTGTAGAAATTCCTGACACCAACCACTAATTGCTGTCAAAAGAAAACTGAATAGCGATAATCAATTAACAATTATCAATTATCAATTACCCTACAACTTTCGCGTTTGGGATTAAAATAACGAATTGGTGCTAAACGAACATAGCCGTTAGCGTAGCTTGCGGGTAAGCGCATAGGGTAGTCCGCCTGCGTGGGCTAGAGAATAAGATAAATGTATAACTCGAATTTGGTATAAGTTCTGTAGATAAAAAATCAGAGCTTTTTAGCTCTGATTTTAATAAAATCTGGATGAAATTATAAATAATTGCTAATGAGGCGCGAATTAAGCGCTTTTTATGCTATCAGGCATGATTGATTTAGATAACTTGCCTAGAAACTAGCTTCTCAAAATGAGCCTGTGTTTCCTGTAGTAGCTCTTGACGGCTATCTATGGCTGTGGTCAAAGTAGGAACTAAGTTACGAGCTTGTAGAGTCATGTGTAGCTGTAGGTGAGCAACGTACTCACTGATATCTTCACGGCAAGAAGCGGTAGGGGATTGATTTGAGTTCAAGTTTAGTGTGTTCTCCATCCCTGTCTCTAAGCTGTTTGTTAACATTACAGAAATTATCACCCGATTGAGGA
>JBARVL010000491.1:0-2837 GCA_049646245.1 Crinalium sp.
AAGATTTACCTGCGATCGCAATTGTTACTCAAGTAGATCGTTTGCGTCCGATCCGCGAATGGCAACCGCCTTATGATTGGGAATGGGGAGAAAAACCCAAGGAAGTTGCAATTAGAGAAGCTACTCAGTATCGCGCGGAACTTTTAGCAGACTTATGTGATTTTGTTTTACCTGTTGTGACAGGTGATATTAAAACAAATCGAGAAGCTTGGGGAGTAGACGCGCTATCTTTAGCGTTGATGGATGCGATCGCACCTACAAAACAACTCCGACTTGCGCGTTTTTTGCGTAACCTGGAAGCGCGTACTGTCGCAGCAGCTAAAATAATCGATCGCTACACCTTCCAAATGGCGACAACCCAAGGACTTACGGCACTGCTTAAAAGTCCTGTACTCCAGTTTTTAACCACGCTGACAACTGGATCTCCAGCCCTCGCCTATATGTTAGCCGAACAAATTCCCGTAGAACAATTACCTGTAGTTATTGGTAAGTTGCAAATGGCGTATGACTTATTTTCGCTATTAAATACAAGTGACTCTAAAGCCCTCAATTTTGACTTACTTTCCCTATGGTCGCTAGTACTAGAAAACTCTGGTACACCTGAACGCAACGCCTGGGCATTTGGTCACGCATTAGTAGAATATTGGACTCGAAAACTCACAGTAGAACAACTACGAGAACGGTTTGATTACTATCTACAACAAGCATGATCAATTAACAATTAACAATTAACAATTAACTAGCTCCCGATTAAAAAAGATCTCCCCCTCCCCTTGATAAGGGGAGGGGGCTGGGGGGTGGGGTTAACAACGCAACGGTACGAATGATCCCCCCTAACCCCCCTTAAAAAGGGGGGAATGTGTAGCAAACATAATGGTAATTCATATCAAATTAATAACTTTTGTAAACTGTTACTTATGATACCGTTTATTTGTCATAATTAAGTTAAGACTTAAAAATTATTCTGTGCTTTAAAAAGTTACACAGATTCCCAGATCAAACAAAATTTACGCATTCGCTAATCCGCGTAACTAATTGTAAAAATTTGTTGCCTACTGACAGGAAAGTAGAGCTAGTCAAAACTTTTTGATTAAGTTGTTGCGGAGATTTTAGTCTTAAAATTAGCGTGTATTTTAAGACAGTGTTGGAATTTTATTTAAAGATGCGATCGCCATCTATATTTAGCCTCAGCTTTGGCAATAGAAGCGCCAAAGTTAAACCAGCTATGTCAAGGAAAGTAAAATGTCTAAATCACTATTATCTGATGCTAGTCAAATTCTAGAAAAAGCACTTAAATATGTATCTATTTCCGATGATGCTATTGAACATTTAAAATATCCCCAAGCAAGTTTAGCAGTTTCCATTCCAGTACGCATGGATGATGGTTCTTTAAAAGTATTTCAAGGCTATCGCGTGCGCTACGACAATACCAGAGGACCAACAAAAGGAGGAATAAGATATCATCCGAATGTTTCAATGGACGAAGTGCAATCATTAGCATTTTGGATGACATTTAAATGTGCAGTTTTAAACCTACCTTTTGGTGGTGCGAAAGGTGGAATTACCCTTAATCCCAAAGCATTATCGCGGATGGAATTAGAGAGATTAAGTAGGGGATATATAAATGCGATCGCAGATTTTATCGGACCTGATATTGATATCCCTGCACCTGACGTTTATACCAACCCAATGATTATGGGTTGGATGATGGATCAATACAGTATTATTCAGCGAAAAATAACCCCAGCAGTTGTCACAGGTAAACCTATTTCAATGGGAGGTAGTTTAGGAAGAGACACCGCAACAGCAATGGGAGCATTTTTTGTCATCGAAAGGATAATGTCTAAACTAGATAGAAATCCTCAAGAAACAACAGTAGCCGTGCAAGGTTTTGGTAATGCTGGATCTGTAATTGCAGATTTACTCTCAAAAGCTGGTTATAAAGTCGTTGCAGTAAGTGATTCTCAAGGCGCTATCTATGCCAAACAAGGCTTAGATATTCCCAGCATTCGCCAATATAAATTATCTAGCAAAGGCATAAAAGCCGTTTACTGCCAAGACACAGTTTGCAACATTGTTGAGCATGAATCACTTACAAATGAAGAACTTTTAGCTTTAGATGTAGACATCCTGATTCCAGCAGCATTAGAAAACCAAATTACTGAAGCTAACGTTCATAATATTAAAGCCAAGTACATTTTTGAAGTCGCTAACGGACCAATTTCTTCTACTGCTGACGAAATTTTAGCAGCCAAAGGAGTTTTAGTTGTTCCTGATATTTTAGCGAATGCAGGTGGTGTCACAGTTAGCTATTTTGAATGGGTACAAAATCGCAGTGGACTTTATTGGACAATAGATGAAGTAAATCAAAAATTGCACCAAAAAATGGTAGAAGAAACTGAGCATATTTGGAAGATTGCTCAGGATTTATCTATTTCCATGCGAACAGCAGCATATATTCATGCTTTAAATAGGTTGGGAGAAGCGATCAATTCCAAGGGTACTAGAGACTATTACCTCAACGGTAAAAACTATCATTAATTAAGATTTGGTCTTACGCAAGCTTAAAACTTAGATCCCCCCTACCCCCCTTAAAAAGGGGGGAACATTCAAAGTCCCCCTTTTTAAGGGGGATTTAGGGGGATCTAGAAGTAAGTATTGATTTTATTTTATTGATCTACTTAAATCTTGTTAAAATTGAAGGAGTTATACTAAAATGCTATCAGAAAAATAATTAATCAAATTGGCGATTGTTATATATAGCAATTTTCAGTCAATTGAGGTACAGATGTTGAAAAAATATTGTAGTGCGAGCATCTTGCTCGCTAGAAATCTAT
>JBARVL010000492.1:0-20166 GCA_049646245.1 Crinalium sp.
AATAGTTTCTAGTTCTAGAGGTTTATAGATGCCGCAAATTTCGTCCTCACTCCCGCTTAAGGGACGCAGCCGGATGATGTCCTGGTTTTCTGAAGGAAGAATCACCCATTGGCGTTGCCGACAGGTAATGATGGAACCAGGTGTTGGGATGAAGTTGGGGGACATAGCTGGTGCTTTACCGCTATTAAACTTAATTATCTTTGTTCTCTGATGGTACTTTGAAGTTTGCACCACGTGCTTTGATGCTTTATGCAAGACATTGACTGATTATCTGAGATTTACACCAATTTTTCCGCTCTTAATTAAATTATCAAGTTTTGAGGGAGTGCTAACGCACTTACCCCTTGAATTTAATTCTCTATAAATTATTACAAGCCTAATAAAAGTGTATAGCGGCAAGGTAAACAGCTTTTTACACGGCGTATCAGTTCCTTTTTATCGATCAACATAACATTTTTGGGGCTAAACCTAAATTGAATTTAAACCTGAACAGGTAAAAGCAGCCCAATAAAAAGGGTGGGAAAAAGGTTTGAACTCTTGACAAAAAGATTCCAAATTTTGTTTTGCTTGATAGATTTGTTTTCCAACTTGGTCATGTTTTTTATATTCTTGCTCGACTTGCTGGTATATTGAAGAACCATGCGGATGAGTATCCCGTCCTTTTTTAATTTCTTTAAGCAGCGTGTGGGTTTGTTTAAGTTTTTGGGTTAAAAAGTCACTTAGCTTCGGTTTGTAAACAGTAGCAAGAGTTTCACCTGTAAGAGTCCGCAGTTCAAATTGAGCTTTTTTCATTGACTCTAATCGGTGATTTCCTTGATGTCGGTATTGGTAATAAAATAAAGAAAACAGTGCTGTTGCCAAGTCATCCACAGCCCAAAGCGTACTGATAACACTTCTAGCACCAGCACAAAGAAAACCTGTTGAAAGAGTGAAAATATCATCGGTGATCTCAACCACACCTAAACCAGTTTCACAGCAGGAGAGAAATACCTCTTCTAGCTGAGGAATACGCCAACTTGGAGTTAATAACTGACTTAGAGTAATACGCCCATCTGCTAAGATTAATGCCGATTCTAAAGGATTATCAAGCCGCGATTGGGCATGATGACTAGAGTGAATTACCTGTACTTTTTGCAGTAGCTTTCGATAGTTGCTGACACTAGCTTGTTGATTACCTTTTAAACGCAAATGATTGGGAATATTATACAAAGTTGCTAGCTGTTCTCCTTCCCAACTAGCATAGGGTAAATCTTCAGTAGCATCTTCTACTATGCCGTAGTCCAAATAACTACCAGTAGTGGCGCGGTTATGACAAAATTCTAAGATTTGACAACTAGGAACGTAACGAATGAGAAATTTATCTCCAAGATATTGGCTTTCTGTAATTGGTAAAGCCGCAAAAGGAATTTGATGTAATGCTAGATGAGGAATAAGAATCAATTCCTCAATACTTTTTAAATGTTGTGCGATTAAATCATTTAACTTTAAAATTTCAGCTAGTTTGGCTGTTAACCCACTAAATTGCTCTTGCCAACTATCTTTATTATCAATATATTGCTCTAACCAGGGTGTCAAAATAGATTTATGTAAAACTTCCAATCCCGCCCCACTACAAGTGTGTAAAGTAATTCTGTTTTGTCGGATGACAAATATATGGGTGTCATCTAAAGTAGTATAAAAGCTCAAAATAGCTGTTGTAGGAAGCTTAATTAGCTGCTGTATGGATGACAAATCCATATGATTTACTTGAATTTGACCAGCAAGCACAGGATCTAAGCGACGTATTTGTTCCCAAATCTGCCGTTTATCAGCTTCCATTTCGGCAATGGTTTCGTTATCAGCTTTAATAGCCACACGATTTTGTTGGGTTTTACCTAGTTCATTACCATCAAAGTTGCTGCTATTATGATTAAATTCTCGTTCCCGATCAATCTGTCGTTGTATAAATTCAAAATCTTGTAAATATTTTTGAATTTCTGGAGAAATTTCACCATTTGAGTAAAGGTCATTACTTGCCATTAAATCTACAAGTCTTTTTGAACGAGAACGTTCAACATATTCAAGAGCTTTATTCAGTTGTTTATTATTAATACAAGCTTCTACTATATTTTGATAAATATCAAGAGAATTAGCTAATATTTCTTGACGGCGTGACTCGGAAATTGCCCAAATGCGACTGGTTTCTACAGCTTCAATTGCCACACTATAGCCATTTATAGCTTCAGTCCAATCACTAATTATAAAAGCAGTATTCCCCAGCATTCGTCCTGTATTTAAGCATTCTTCTGGAAAAGCGGTAGGAGTGAAAATTTTTAAAGCTGAACGATAACAGGTTATTGCTTCTTCTATTTGCTCTTGCATTTTCAAGACATTTCCTAAATTCATCTGAGTCATCGCCCACTGTCGGGGAAATTCAGATTTGGTTAAGATTTGTAAAGCAAATTGATGAGCAGCGATTGCCTTTTCTCGGTTCTCATTTTCATCCCCATGAATGCGGTGAAGATAGGCATTAGCGAGATTAATGTGTACTTCCGCCCAATTTTGGGGGAAGGTTTCTTTTGTGTAAACTTGTAAAGCAGAGGCATTGGCTTTGATCGCCATTTCCACATTTTCTGCTGCATCACCCATCAATCTTTGACGATAAGCAGCGCCGATATTAAATTGAGCCTTTGCCCAAAGTTCTGGGAAGTCTTCACGAGTACGAATTAACAGAGAATTTTGATAACAAGCGATCGCTTTTTCTAAATTTTCAGCTTTGTCACCTCGAATGCGATCGCGGTAAACAATACCTAGATTATGTTGTATTTGCGCCCATCCTTCAGGATCTTGATCGCGACTCCATACCTGCATCGCAACAACACCCGCATTGATAGCTAATTCTGCATTTTCCGCTTGATCTCCACGAATCCTAAAGCAGTAAGCAATGACCAGATTATCGTGAATTGTTGCCCAGAGGTCGGGAAATTGAGCGCAGTTATGAACAAGCATTGCATTCTCTAAGTGAAAAATGGATTTTTCCAGGTTTTCTGCTCGCTCACCCTTGATCCGAAAATTGTAAGCATTGGCTAGTAAAGTTTGACACCTAATCCATTCTTGTGGTAAATCTTCAGGATTCAAAACTTTAGAAGTAACTTCGTAACCTGTAATAGCAATCTCTAAATTATTCGCCTCATTACCTTGTCGAAATTGCTTAATTACATAACTCAAACTTAGAAGTATTTTAGCAATATCTTTTGCATATTCTGGCGACGCTTCAGATAGCATAGCTTCTGTCTTAAATCGCAATACAGTTGCGAAACGTTGATCTAGTTTGTATTTGTTTGCTTGCAGTAATTGGGATAATGGGGATAAAACTTGCAAATTATGTTTATTTGGAGATCTTACTTCTGTTATTTGAGATAGTGTTTGACATATTTCAATTATAAATAATTCTCGAATTCTATCTTGAATATTTTCCCATTGTTCAGGAAAATCTTTCTTGGTAAAGACAGTAGCAGCTAACTCATAACCTGTAGCTGCAATTTTTAAGTTAATTGCTTGATCGCCTCGCTCGAAATTGCTAATCAGGTTACTAAACCTTAAAATAGCTGAAGCAACTTCAATAGTTTGCCATGATGGTAGCTCTCGCAAAACATGATAAAAATCCTGCAATTGCTGAATAAATTCTCGATCTAATCTATTGAGGTTATTTTCAAGAATTTGATATATTGCTGGCGATCCTTCTTGATTTTCATACGTTGCTTGTAATATTTGCCCTAAAAATTGATATTGTGAAAAAAGCTGCTGAATTTTATCACTATCTACTAGATTTAAAAGCTGTTCAAATCCAGAACGTGCAGCATATTCTATAGCTTTATTCCGTTCTCCAGTAATGATGCAGAAAGCGACCATTTTGGTGTAGGCAAAAATTTCTTGTGTATCAGGAAGACCACCCCAACGCCGAATTTGTTCTACAGCTTCAATGGATATAGCATAACCTTCAAAAGCTTCTGCTTTCATACCAGCAGCAAAGGCTGCCTTACCTAAAATTAATCCAGTTCTAATACACTCTCTGGGGTAATTGGTAGGACTAAATACTTGTAAAGCAGCGCGGAGACAATCAATTGCTTCAGTACATTTACCTGTTTCATAATAGGCATTTCCTAGACTGCTTTTTGTTCCTGCCCATCGTTCAGGATAATCAGAAATGGTGTAAACTTCTAAGGCGTTAATATATGCCGAAATCGCTTTTTCTAGATTCTGTTGTTTATTGCCTAAAATTCTTTGCTCGTAAGCAGTAGCAAGGTTATGTTGGCTACTAGCCCAATAATAAGGTGATGCGGAATGAGTACGCACTTGCAGCGCAACTTGATAGCAAGCGATCGCATGATCTAAATTCTGTGCTTTATCACCCTGAATCCTATGAAGATAGGCATTACCCAAATTATTTTGAAGAGTACCCCAAAGTTCAGGAAGTTGAGCGCGATTAACAACTTGTAAAGCTGTTTCATAGCAAGAAATAGACTTTTCAATGTTTTCGGCTTTATCTCCTGTAATTCTGTCAGTATAAACAAGACCGAGATTATTTTGTACTCTCGCCCACTCTTCGGAAAAAGCATCGCGGGTGTAGATAATCTGAGCCTTATTACAAGCAGCAATTGCCTTTTCTTGGTTATCGGCGCGATTTCCTCGTATTCGATGGCGGTAAGCTGGTGCTAAATTTAATTGACTTTCTGCCCATTTTTGCGGAAAAGCTTCACGGGTAAAAATGTTACCAACAACTTCGCACCCTGTAATCGCAATTTCTAAGTTAATATCTCTGTTACCTAACTTAGATTCATACATCAAACTGCTAAAAATAATAATTAGTGTTGCCCGCATCTCGGCTGTTTCTGGTTCAGCATTCTGCAAAGTAGAAACAGCCCATTGATGATACTGCTCAACAAAATTGTCATCGAATTTGTCCTTATTAGCTTGCAGCAACCTGTAAACAACTTGCGGGTTGCCTTGGCTTTCTATCATTGTCTTCAATATCTCATCTAGGAGAGGGAGCAGTTGTAAATCTTTTAGTGTTGGTGAAGCACTGCTTTTTGCGCCTGTCGCACTGGTAACACTTCTAAAAAATGGTGTATTGGGAATCTCTTTGGCAAGATGGATTAAATAATTAGCAAAATTCTGGTTTCCTTGCTGTGCCATCATGCTAGATACCTGCTTGATTGCCTCTATTAACCCATCATCAATTAAGTCAGGATTTGCCATTAAAATCTTTGACTCTTCTCCATCACGACAGCTTAGTAGATGGTGAATTAATCTGTAATAATCTTCGTTACGTTGAGGCATTGTTGTTTAAATCCTATAGATTTCAGGAACTGCTATATCTAAGTCAGCCATCTTCACAAAAATTACGCAGCATCTTTCCAAATATCTGCTAACTTCTCCATTAACATTTCAGCTAAATCTTCTAATTCGCTATCATCTGCTTGGATTGTTTCACGGGTAGCACCAACAGCCTTCGTCTCGACCGCTAATATTTCTCCCCCAGCGTACCGCCACTCAAATTCATCGACAGTTCGGTAAAGAATCTCCAACCGTGCCACAATTTCTGATAAAGGTTTGTTTTCTAATACCGAACGGACTTGTACTGCTACCGGATCATCAGTTTGTAGAAATGCGATCGCTTCTTCTAAACGAGTAATTTGCTCTAAAAGAGCCTCAATAGGCTGAAGTTCTGACACTGCTAACTGTGCAGGTGGATTCACTTTTTCAAAGGCAGGTGCAAATCCTAATAGTTGTACTGAGTCTAGGCTTTCTTGAAACTGTATTGCTACATAGCCAATCCTCTGTTCGCTAGCATTCGGTAATAAGATGACGCTTTGTTGGGGTAAAACTGGACAGCATTCTAATGTTCCGACATGGGGAATTACCAAATCAGCTACATTTGATAAAGCGGCTTTTACTGAATCAAAACAATCTGATTCCGTTA
This sequence comes from Crinalium sp., assembly GCA_049646245.1. Classification (GTDB taxonomy): domain Bacteria; phylum Cyanobacteriota; class Cyanobacteriia; order Cyanobacteriales; family PCC-9333; genus Crinalium. The sequence goes on from JBARVL010000492.1 coordinate 5,963, forward strand.
AATCTGTTGGAATTTGCAACCAATTTAAATAGCAGTGGACGGCGTAAACTGCTAAGGCATTCAAGTAAACTCGTTTTCCTTTTTCTACAGTGCTTTGTTGAGCAGCTAAATCTTTGGCTCTAGAATGAATTGCTAAATCTAGCGGCACCATTAACAAGGGGGAAGTTGTGCTATTCATAACGATTGCTCCTGTTTATATCCCAAATCTTCGGCAATTTTTTGCAGCATTGGTTCGCATTTTCTTTTCCAATGCGAATTGACGGTTGTGTAAGGAATGCTCAACTCTCGCTGTATATCTGCAAATTTGTCAGGTGGTTCTTTAAGTACAAATCGCTGGCTGAGGAATTGGCAATTACACTCAGGAGAAGAACTAGGATAACTATTTTTGAGCTTGTCTTCAGGATCTTGCTCGATGTAAAGCTCTATTTTTAAACCAATCCGTTGAGTAATTTCCCGTTGAGAGTTTTCAATTAAACCATCCAAACCACTCAAAGTAAAATTGGGTAACTTATCGAGCAAAGTTATTTCCCCAAAATCTGAGGCAATTGGAGCATCTAAGCTGAGTGGAGCATCTTTATCAGGAGAGTATAAATCTTGAATTCGCCAGCGAAGGTAGCCGTTAACCCACTTCACCAAGCTTTCTGCAACTGAGTCAGAATAAGGCTGAAATTGAAAAATATTCTTGCTAATCCACTCAAATGTAAGGCTTAGGGCTTGTGAATAGTCTGGATGAGAGGATCTGGCTAATTTTGGTAATTGCTGAATTTCTCGTATTAACCCATTCATAGCAACCCGCCATTGTCGGCTCTTAGGTGAGTATTGACGTATTTGCGTAATTAAAGTAGTCAACCGTTGGTCTAGGTCATCCATGCGGCTTTTTTCAAGGGTGTGGTTGTTGCGATGCGATCGCCATTATCCCATGTAGCCAGATGCTGATATTTATAGGCATATCCAGAAGTAGTTGGGAGTATATTTTGACAAAATTCAACTAAATGCTCTTAGTAACTTTTATTTGGAAGCTCAAAAGTATTTTTGAAGCGTGGAGGTAACAGGCTGTTCCCACGCAAATTATTACAAGTAAAACAAGCTAAACGCAAATTTGAGATAGTATTAGATCCGCCCAGGCTTTTGGGAACTAAGTGTTCAATAGTTCTTTCTGATTTAGTCATCTGCTTGTCGCACCAGCAACAGTGGTTTCCATACATTTGCAATAAATGGTGTCTCTTCCGGCGCTTGGATGCTGGAGACATACTAGCCATAAATTCACTGCCTGAGTTTCAAGGTTTGAAGGTGTTTAATTGATTAACAGGGCAGTGCTGAAAAATTACGCAGACTTTTTGACGGTGTTGCTAAAATGTGAGCAAAGTTTTTTAGAATGACTTTCAATATTTACTTTTCTTTCCTAACCTACTTCTGAGGTAGTAACACTACAAATACTTGGAGTAGATGATTTCGTTTTTAGATGCTACCGTCAGTTTTAGCTCTTTATCAAAATCACACATGGGTAGCCAGTCAACCGCCAAAACCATTTTTATTCTCACCTCAATGGTGGGTTGGCTCATTGTAGGTGCGACGCTGATGTATCTCTTTCCCTTACTTGCCGACCAGTTAGTATCCTCTGAGCTAACGCATCAATGGATGAAGACCCTGAGTGGGAGTGGTTATCATCCTATGCTGGCAATCGTAGGTGGCGGCATTGTCCTGGCTGTTACGGCGTTGGCTAACATCATCTGGTATCAATACTTTGAAGGAAAGATTTAGAGCCAAAATGCTTAAAGGATTCATTTCACGTACTAATATTGCCGTTCTTAACTTTTATGACGCTGCTCAAATGTGAGCAGGGTTTTTTATAACAACTTTCGATATTTACTTTTCCTTCCTACCTTTACTCGTTCAAAACCTTTGGCTTTAATTTTGTCATCACTCATTGCAGGAGAGTTGGTAATCTTTCAATCCTTCGTAGCTTGCAAACTTCAACCCCTGAAAACAATTTTGAGCATGAAGCCCTTGCGCGGCGTACATCAAATTGGAAAACTAAATGTGGATTAGCTTAACACGTTATGCCTCAAAACCCTAAACGATAGGATCGATAAAAATGGAAGCCTCGACAACAATTAGAAAAATGATGGCTGGCAACAAAATAGTTGTGCCTACTTATCAGCGGGCTTACTCGTGGGACACTCCGTCTTCAAAATCAGATCGAAATACTCAAACAGATGTATTTCTGGAAGACTTAGAAGAATACAGTAAGAGTAATACAAACAGCCCTTATTATTTTGGACACTTTCTCTTTGAAAAGAAAAATAATGAATTTAATGTTATAGACGGGCAGCAACGCCTCACGACTATTGTCATTTTTCTATCTTCTCTTTTTGCAAAATTGAAAGCTATAAGAAATCTTACAGATTCAGAAGAAATTTGTTACGAAGACATGGTGAAGCGGCGCAACGTAATACGCTTTTCCACTGTTGATTACGACAACCAATTGTTTATTGACTATGTAATCGAACGAATTAGAGTTGATCATAATGGTCTCGACACAGAATCATCAAGGCGGATTGTAGGGGCATTTGATTTTTTTAATGAACGACTTGCAAGCAAAGATGAAAACTATCTGACTAAAATGCTTTCAATAATTAGTGAGGCAGCTTGTAGTACCCATCCGGTTCAAAGTGAATCGGAAGCAATCCAAATGTTCATATTTCAAAACAATAGAGGAAAGCGACCTTCAAATCTGGAAATTATAAAAGCTCAATTTATGTACAATGTCCATTTGTACGGAAATGAAGATAGAGATGCGCTTACAGTGGAGATTAAAAATCGTTTTGAAAAAATTTACAAGTCTATATCATCCATCGAATACCGTATTAATGAAGATGATATTTTACTGTATACTCTGCGAGTTCATTTCAACTCACTTTGGGAAACGAATTCTATAGAAAGAATCAATAAGATTTTGGCAAGTGAAAATCCTATTGATTTTATTAAGTCCTTTACAAGAGATCTCTCAATAAGTTTTGAACATCTCTCCCTCTTTTTTGGAAAACATGAACGAGAGAATTTCGCCATCCATTCCTTAATAACACTTGGCGGAATTGCAATTGCACTTCCGTTTATCATAAAGGCATATAAATATGCCCTAACTACGGATGAAATTAGTGTTCTGTGTTCTTCCTTGGAAGACTTGGTGATTCGTCATCGGATGATCGGTACTCGTGCCGATATGACCTCAAGAATAAATGATGTTTTTAAAAATTTTACTGAAAATAATAAAAAAACTTCTCCGATAATTGAACATATAAAGTGGATGAAAACGACATCAGAATGGTGGTCGGCTTATTGGAATAACGAAAAGCTTAGAGATTCTCTCCAAGGTGAAATAAATCATGCAGTCGCAAAATATCTGCTTTGGAAATATGAAGTACATTTAGAGCAGTAAGGCAAAAGCGGTTATTTGCCTACTCGGTTTGACAAAATCATAAGTCCAGAACTTGAACACATCGCCCCGACAACTGAACCTGAAATCAACCCTCATGGCTATGGCAATTACGATGAAAAATTCAAGAATCAATATTTGAATTGTCTGGGCAACTATCTGTTGTTATCGAAATCCCATAATTGTGCAGTTGGCAATATCTCACTTAACCAGAAATTGGCTACCTATACGCACAACGAACAACAGAGAGAAGTGAGGAGTTTAGTACATGAGGATGGAATATGGAGTAAAGAAATAATACAAAAAAGGAAAGATAAGATGATCACTGCACTCATAGCTATGTGCTGAACGAGGCATAACAATTCAAATGCATCGGACTAAGGTAGAGACAGGCGAGTGTGAGTTGTGTTGTGCTTATGAAAAAGGGGATAGTTTACAAATAAGTCTCTGGAGTAAATTCTCCGATGCGATCGCCAAGACGAGCGCAAGTTACGCCAGTGGGCAGATATTTTTCAACATACTGGACAAGGATTAGTTGTTAATAGTCCAGATAGTGAAGTTTTAGAAATACTCAATCCCGCATTTGCTGCCATGCACGGATATACAGTGGAAGAACTTACTGGAAGTTTGATCAGTACTGTAGTTGCTCCGAGTGCTTTACCTAGTTTACCAGAACACATTCGTCTTGCCAGAGAAAAAGATAGATATATAGTTGAAAACCAACACATTCGTAAAGACGGAACTATTGTTCCGGTGTTGATAGATGCTACTAAAGTCAAAGATGACACGGTAAAAACTCTTTACATTATCAAAAGAAACGGTCTCAGATGAAGGGATTGCATGATTATCTGGAGAATAATTTGGATTATCTGGTAAATTATCACGAGCGGCAGAAAGCCAATTTAGTATTCACCAGTTAAGTGGCAGAATCCCATATCGATTCAATCATCAATGCTAGACACAAGCGGGAACAGAAAATGCAATGGACTCGCGAAGGGGCACACCATGTTTTGCAAATTCGAGTCAGCATGGCGAGTCAAGAGTGGTTAGAAAAATGGCTAGAGTTTGTGTTGCCTGAGTCGGAAAAAGTAGCTTAACAATCACCTCTCTTCATATTAAATATTTACGCTTACAATTAAATATGAATCCTTGCCGACAATATCGGAGAAGAGCAAAAATGTCATATCCATCTAAACCCTCTGCTGAGTCTTGTGTAACGACCTTCGATGAGTTTGTGCAATTGGCGGATTATTCTCTGATGGATACCTTAAATGCCGATCCTGATGCCACTGTAGATGGTGATGATCACAGAGCCCGCCAGGTTTTTTCTGGTCATTTCGTGCCTGTGACACCCACGCCGCTTGCAGACCCAGAATATGTAGCTCATAGCCGCACTTTTTTTAAGGAACTTGGGTTGAGCGATGGACTGGCGCTTAATGAAAAATTTCGCCGTGTATTTTCTGGTGATCTCTCTGCTGCCCATGAGCCGATGCGTCAGGTGGGCTGGGCGACGGGTTATGCCCTGTCGATTTATGGCACCGAATATACCCAACAATGTCCATTTGGTACGGGTAATGGTTATGGGGATGGTCGAGCAATATCTGTATTTGAAGGAATCATCAATGGACAGCGCTGGGAAATGCAATTGAAAGGGGGTGGCCCAACGCCTTATTGCCGGGGTGCCGACGGGCGCGCTGTCCTCCGGTCAAGTGTGCGTGAGTTTCTAGCGCAAGACTATATGCAAGCGTTAGGTGTGCCAACATCGCGCTCTTTGACACTGTATGTTTCTAAATCTGAGACTGTTACCCGGCCTTGGTATTCTCAAGACTCCTACTCTATTGACCCTGATGTTTTGGTGGACAATCCTGTGGCCATTTCAACTCGCGTTGCACCCTCCTTTTTGCGCGTTGGTCAGCTAGAGTTATTTGCCCGCCGCAGAAGCAGCAATGCTCATCCAAAAGCATTAGAAGAGTTGAGCATGATAGTGTCGCACTTAATTGAGCGAGAGTACAAAAGCGACATTAATCAAAGCCTTGGTTTTGCCGATCAATTAGTTGAGTTGGCTAAGCTATTTCACCAGCGTCTCACTTCACTGGTGGCTAATTGGCTACGTGTTGGTTATTGCCAGGGTAATTTTAACAGTGACAACTGCGCTGCTGGAGGCTTTACCCTAGACTATGGACCCTTTGGATTTTGTGAAAAATTTGACCCTTGGTTTCAACCTTGGACTGGTGGCGGCGAGCACTTTTCATTCTTCAATCAGCCCATTGCAGCAGAAGCAAATTATTACATGTTTTGGAAATCTGTGAGACTGCTACTGAAAGAAGATGCTGAAGCGTTAGAACAGTTCGACCAAGTAGGTCGCGGCTTTTCAGAAGCCATGCAAAAACAAATCCAAAAAATGTGGGCGGACAAACTTGGCTTGACTGAATCTCACCCAAAGCTATTTGAAAAATTGATGCAGTTAATGACTGACTCAGAGGTAGATTACACCATTTTCTTCCGCGAGTTATCCCATATACCAGATGATATCTCAGCATTGAAAAAAAGCTTCTACGTTAAAACTTCACCACAACTCGATGAACAATGGCAATCTTGGCTCTTAAGCTGGCGCGACCTCGTCATTAACGACGGCAATTTGGCTGAGATATCGACAAAGATGAAACAGACGAACCCAAAATACACATGGCGAGAGTGGTTGATTGCCCCTGCCTACCAACAAGCCATGCAGGGTGACTATACTTTAGTTAAAGAGTTGCAAGAAGTCCTCTTCTATCCATATGATGAGCAATCACAAGACGTAGAAGATAAATACTATCGTCTAAGACCTAATGCGTTTTTTAACACGGGTGGCGTGTCGCACTATAGCTGTTCATCTTGAATAGCTGATTGTCACGCAGCTATTCAAGATGAACAGCTTTGTTCTTGAGCAACTGTTGAAAGCCAGGTTTGCAATGAGTCCGATATGATAAAAAATTGCACGATACTGATACTGTTGGCGAATTCATAAAATACTCATTAGCGATCGCACTCGCCATTTGCGTAAGTCCTGTTGGTGATTTTATTTCTTGGGTGCTGACATCTGCATAACAAAATCCCATAATTGCCAAGTTCTGTTCTCAACACCTGGAACTAGCGGCACATCCTCAAATTGCTGCACTGCCCAAAATGCCTCTTCATGCTCTTCTACAGCCTTGAAGAAGGCTTCTGCTGCCTGCTGCATCGAGAGGGCGGCATCAATATAGGTCTTACCGTCTTGTGACATTAGTTTATTTTCTATTACATTGTGTATAGAACAAGGATAAACTGTGAGGTTTTGTCAAGCTGCAATAAGAAGCCATTGATTAATGACAATTTGTAGAAAGCACTCGCGCTATATATTTTGCCTTTAATTGTGTATTTCTTAGTGCTAGGGTCTTTCAAAGCTTGCGCTTTAACATCCGGGGGGAACCATTCCATTAGTTCTACTGTACCGAATACAGTCGGCGACGCAAGAGAGGATGCGGAGACTATCTTTTTAGCATCTTCTGGGCGGAAAGTTAACACAGCCGTCAGGCTCCAATTGGATTTTAGACACCGAGGTAGTGGAGTAAATAAATAACCCCACCCCCCTGTGCGCCTTAATTCCGCTTGCTCCTTTTAGATTAACTAGAGCTTGGTCGCCCCCGAATAAATTGTTTAAAAAGCAAAGAGAACCAGCTTCTGTTTTATCCCAATACTTGCTCTGGCATGAAGGTAGCGGGAATCAGGATATAGTTTGATAGCGCGATCGTAGGATGCAAGAGCAGATCCATAAGCAGACATTTCAAAAAGCAGCAATCCTCGATTAAACCAAGCTTGATGATAGGAAGGAGAAAGCGCAGTGGCTTTGTCGTAACAACTCAACGCTTCGGCTTGCCGATGTAAAGCACTTAAAGCATTGCCGCGATAATTCCAAGTACGGCAATCATTTGACTCAAAGCTCAATGCCAGATCGAATGCTGAGATGGCTTCACTATACTGCTCAATCGCGCAAAGTTCACAACCTTTAGTTTGCCAGTAATATGAGGAGTTAATATCTGATTCTCTACAAGTCATACTATTGTCTTTTGCTCTCACTCACTTTCTATTGTGCTGGAATTTAAAATTGACACTCCCCCGTCAAGCTCGTAGCGTAATGCTAGAAATATACCAGACAAAGTTAAAAAATTTCTTATTGATGTATACTGCGCTACATCAATACATAAAAATTTCAAAAAAAATAATTGTTAGCAATGCGTAACGTTAAAAATCATTATTAAATATTGCAAGCTTTACAACGTTTGCTTTATTGTAAACTCTGTCTAATAGTGCCTCAGCAAATCCAGTTCAAGAAGAATCAATTTTGTGTAAAAACAAGAAACTTTTAATTATGCTTGCTTTCAGTACAAGCGAGTATAATATTGCGATCTGCAAAGAATCTCTAGGTGGCTTTCATTATATTCATCAAAACAGAAAAAATAAGACACAAATATTTTTACCAGTTATCAAATGCCGTTGGTGGGATGCGATCGCACAGGTTCGCAACGAGCATTATTTAATACAACTTTACTCTTAATTTATTTAAATAGCGGAATAATCCAGGCAGCAATAACGGTGAACAGGATAGCACTTTCTAACCATACTAAAATCTGAGGGGATTGGAACCAATTTGACCAAGAACCTTGTAGTAGACTTGACCACCATTGAACGAGATGGGCAGGCCACAGAGTAGGGCTATCTTTGTCTCTCCAGTGCCAGTTAAGCATAGATAGCAGTAATGGAACTCCACCAACTTTGACATTCAAGATTCAGGTGAAGAGCAATTGCTATCACCATAATCACCCATGCAATTAAGTGAGCATAATACCAGGGGTGATTTAATTCTCCTTTGGGCAGCCATGTTTCATCCATCATTTTGCCGCTAAACACCGCAAATGTTAATGCAATGAGGGCAAACGTATTAGTAAAACGGTTTAACGTATACCACCAAATCGGTTTACCAAATGAAGCTAATTTAGCTAAGGAGTCGGGCTGAATCAGCCGCCTCTGCCCCCGATGAAATGCGTAGAGTACAAAAAAGGGAAATATCAGCAAGGTATATAAACCAAAAGTGCCATGTACCCCTTCTATATCTCGATAGGTAGGTAATGGAATTCTTCCCCAACGCCCATCATAGGTATCGTAAGTCCAAAAAGCTGTTAGTATTGCAGCCACTAGAAACAGACCAGTGAACCCATGCAGAATGCGAAGCAAGAGGGGTTGATAAGGTTGAGTCGATTTCATTTACAGCAATGGCTAACGAACATCATAAAAGTAGTTAATTAATTTAAATCAAAAAATAAATTTATTTTTTAAAAGGTTGACCCCATATTTCCCAATTCTCCTTATTAAATGGCGATCGCCATTTCACAATTAGTTCTCGCTCTAACTTCTGCCGAGCTTTCCTATCTGCGGGAGTGTTCCACCAGAACGCGGTACATACTGCCACATTCAATTTATAGCGACGATGCAGTTCTATGTATTCCGCTATGTATTGCTTACAATCATGAGTTCCGCCCCATCGTTTTTTTGGGCTTTGTTTGGTTTCTCCCACATATAAAAGGATGGGCAGCGCATTGTCAATAACAAAGTAGAGACAAACTTGATCGCTGCGTTCAGCTAAACGATAAAACTGTGATGGTTGCAGTTTCAACGTAAAAGGATCAATACTATCTGAGTCACAATGTACTGGCGCAAGGTCAAAAAGACTGGCTTGTTGCGGTTGCTGGTTATGTCTGACCTGTTGCTGATAGTGTTCAATCTTTTCTTTCCACTGAACCAGGCTCTCCTGGCTCCAAAGCGAGCTTATCGGCTCTGGGTGCAAGTATGTTGTTATTTTCTTCAAACAGGTTAAGTTGATTTAGTTCCAAGGCGGGTTCTTTAGAGCATTATAAAATTAGTTTCTCATAAGCGCGATCGCGCTATCGTTATCTTTTTAGGGAATTTATTGTGACAATGATTAAAACAATATGACCATGTAAATTACTGGAGAAAATCGCGGCGCAGATTTAAAGCGTGGAAGATACTCAAGACATCGCATTTCCATTCTGGCAAAAGCAATGTCATTGCTATCTCTTCGGTGCTGTTTATCCAACAAAGAACAATTGCCAGCCACAGGGGTTTATCATAGTCAAACCCAAATAAGCTTACAGTAGCAATCAACAGCATCAGTCCCCAAATTTTGGCAGTGTAAGTATGAAAGCTAGGAAGTTTCTTAAACTTAATTAAACTGATGGTAAATAAAATTAGTTGAGCAGCTAGAGCCAAAAGTAAAGGAGTTCTAAAATCAATCAACACATGAGGATATACTAACCACGTACTAATGGCAAGGCAAATAAACAGAAAGATATCTGCCCAGCTATCGGCTTGCCGAAGTTGAACTGTACTGACTCCTAATCGACGGGCAATAATGCCATCAAAGATATCAGATAAAATTGCAATAATATAACCACCAACGAACCAAATTGTAGTATCATGATCCAGCGCATCCAGCACCAGTAGAGGTGCGATCGCTACACGAACACCAACAAGAATGCTGGGAATTTGAGCAATAAAAAAAGGAACTTTTTGACTATTCATTGCTAATCTTTTTGGCAACAAATTCAGTGTGATGATAGCAAGTCGTAAATAACTTCATAAATTATCATATAACTTTACAAATATTAATAAAAATAGATGTTAGAAGAAATTAACATTTAACCTTGAATAGTTATTGGTAATTTTTAACAATCATCTTGGTTTTGCCAATTTTTTATTTCTTCCTCAATAAAATAATTAACCAAATCTCGATACATTTTTTCTTCTTCCTCTGGACTTAGCCCAGCATCTTCTGCCCATGCTTTTCTTTGCTCCAACATAGCCTTAAACCGCTCTGGAGCACGGACACTTGTTTCGCTAGTTTTGAACTTGGATGCTGCTTTGACATATCCAAAACGCTGACCAAGTAAGTTAATAACTTGTTTGTCTAAGGTATCTATTTGGACTCTGATCTCATCTATGTTATTGCATTGTTCTGGTGTTTTCATATTAGGGAAGTCAACAGTGTAATAACAGAGTTGATGAGCAAGCTAAAGTTTATCATCTGATGAGGTCGTCACTACATCAGCCTAAAAATCTTAATATTCCACCTTTTCGCAACGATGTTATTAGCATTTAGAATAATGTTAATGTCATCTACCACACACTGCGATCACAGTGTCTATGTATAAATTGAGGCATTTATCCATAAGAACCGCAAAAATTTTCACAGTTTTAACTATTTTTTATCTCTTTCCTGCATAAAAAAATTCCAGCTAACCTACTAAGTTATTGAAAGATTAAAGCCCTAAGTAAACTTTAAAGAGAATTACTTGTATGTCTATTTACAACGCCAACCAACTGAAAGTTACCTTCAGCCTTATTACTTTAACCAGTTTTGCAGCTTTAACACCAACTGCTGATGCTTGTTTGCCAGGTGGAGCGACTCAGAACATTTTAAATCGAGCTTCTTTGGATACTCAGACCAGAAAGCTACAGCAACAAGGTTCACCATTACCTCCTTCAGCAGTAGAACAGATTCATGATGTATCTCAAATACGAGGTTCCCAAACTATTTGTGATGGTAGTAGCCTTCAGGGTGTACCTGCTAGTAAAACTCGGCAGGGTAATGAAGTTTTAACTAATTCTACAATTGAACGAAACACTCAGTTAATTCGGTCAATTCGCTTTCTAAGTCAATAAAGTATTAAAAAGCACTCTGGGTAGCAGCGCTTTCATTTCCAGTTTACTTTGTAGACAAACTCAGCTTTGTTCACTATTAGAAGGGTGAGTTAATTCTCGTAAACGACCGTTTTCAAGAACTAAAACTACAACCACAGCGTACTATTTCCCTGATGTTGAAAGGGTAATACCAATAATCATGGTGCTTTGATTGGGGATTACATTCCTTCTTCTACGATTTTTTACGAATTAGGAGCGTGACCCCTAGTTGTACTCTCCAGGAAGATCAGTTTTTCTAACAGTAATGCTGCCAACTTTCTTACCTGACATTCTCAATAATTCATCACCTGAAAATTCAAAACCAAGCAAGAGTGCTATTCGCGCAATATCATCTGCGGTTGATGCTGCGAGTACCTCGTTTTTAAGTTCAGGTTCAGACTGCATTTTCTTTAAAAATGCTTCGATTTGCTCAAAAGCCATATTTAAAATTTGATTCTCGCAATGACTCGTAATATAACCCACATTCCGCACGTCAAACTGTAGTATTTTATGCTACGTCAAACTGAGGGAAGAGCGTGCAACAAACTTAAGTATAAATACTTGTCAAGCGGGAGAAACTGAGGGTTCCTCAGAAGCCACCAAGTGGAAAAATAAACAAAAGCTACGATATTTTTTTATAGAATAATAATTATTATTAAAACTTGGGAAATTAAATTATTTAAATTTAAAATACAAATAACAACAAAATTATTCCAATTATTTTTTCTCCTCATGTTAAAAAAGTCAATTGTAGTAACTATATTATTAGCTACTGGGTATTTATCAGTACCAGCAGTATTAATAGAAGCTGCACCACCTGAAAAAATTGCTCAAAAAATTAACTGCAATGCTCCAAGCAGTGGCGTAGAAGAAAAATACTGCGCTAGTCTAGCTTATGAAGCAGTAGATAAACGCCTCAATCAAGTTTATCGACAACTAACATTTAAGCTAGCAGGAACTGAAAAACAGCGTTTAGTTGAAGCTCAATTAGCTTGGATTAAATACCGAGATAAAAATTGCGATTTTGAAACTTATTCCTCAAGAAACGGCACAGGTTACTCAGTCTTTTTACTTGAATGTTTACAACGTATTACTCAACAGCGCATCAATGATTTACAACAATATGTTGCTGAAAGATAATCCTAGTTTTTACTTTATTTCTTCAAACAATGATAGTTGACCAGGAGTAACATTGGATTTTTTCCGCGTGTGATAACCTAGATGACAAGCACTACACAAAGGAATCAAGTTCTCAATACGGTTGTCTTCTGGGGTGTAATTAGCATGATGTACTGTTAAAGTTTTTACCATGCGTTCTGATTTGGTTAAACCAGAAGTGTCTTCACCAGGATGAATACATTGCATCTTGCATTTACTGCAACGCCACCGGGCTTGTTCTTTTATGGACAAAGCTATTTCATACCAATTTTCAGGGTAACGTTCAGGAGAAGGCATTAAGTTAGTTAGGACGGCTTAATTTTATAGTGCCAGTTTCTAAATTTAATGATTAAAAATTTAAAATTTAGTTAAGGTTATTCGGTAATTCGTTCCCAACGAAATTTGTGATCGCTCTCTTGAATAGGTACATCATTAATGCTAGCAAAACGACGCATCATCAAACCATTCTCGGCAAATTCCCAATTTTCATTGCCATAAGAACGATACCAAGAACCAGAATCATTGTGCCACTCATATTCAAATCGCACCGCAATACGATTGTCCATAAAGCACCAGAGTTCTTTTTTTAAGCGGTATTCTAGTTCTTTTTCCCATTTGCGTTTGAGAAACTCTTTAATGGCGGCTCGTCCACTAAAAAAATCAGACCGATTTCGCCACTCCGAATCTTCAGTGTACGCCAGAGCAACCCGCGCCGGATCACGGGTATTCCAGGCATCTTCAGCCGCTTGGACTTTGGCTTTAGCGGTTTCCAGGGTAAAAGGAGGCAGGGGGGGTTTAGTTTCCATCAGATTCCTGGGTTAATTTATACTAAGTTGCTCATACTGGTTAATGTTAAATGAGGTGCTGAAACAATTAGCAGCTATCAATGGTGTATATAAACCATACTGGCACTTGGGCAGATAAATCTTAACTCAATCTTTCTGCACGACGACTGATTATTTTTTCTAGGCTCAAGCCTTGCATAAATGGGATGCGAACAACCTATGTATTAGTAGGGAAAACAATGCTCGTACTACCCATCTACAAAAATTAAGATGCTCCCTGATTCCACAATCAAATCAAACTCATCAAACTTTGGAGATATTATGTTGAGACGCAGTTTGCTTTATATTTCGGGTTTAACGATATCTACAGCAATGCTAGGCTCTGCACTTATTAGTTTCCAGGGTACGGCTCAGGCAAGCCTAACTGTATCACCTCAATTGAGTTATTGCAGTGCTAGTTCAGGGCAGGGTGATTGGATTAGTTGGGGACACCAAACAGCCAGAGAAGCTTGTGGAATTGTGAGTAAGAAGTTTGAATCTTGGGGACAACCCATACGTGCTCGTAGGTATGGTCGTTATTACATCAATGGAACAAACGTTATCGAAGTATCTTGTGCTCAATCGCAACCCTTCTCCGTAGATGGATTAGGAACAGAGGCTTTTACCAAGGCTGTTGAAATCGTCCGCCTTCGTGGTCAAGAAGGAAAATGCGTTTACAAAGTGACTAACTAACACGGGACTCACGGACTTCTGTTATACGGACTCAGTAGGTCAGCCTCCGCTATGTGCCAAAGTGAACAAGGGCTGCACCTGTGAAAAGTCTATGCCTGCTTTTGATACACAAAATCTAACTGATTTAAGTAGATGTTAAAACGTGTTTTATTTGATGGCAATTTAATACTGATCGGGTTTAGTATAGCGGGTTTAAGCAGCTTGATCGCCCCACGCCTGCTTGCCTGTGCCACTCCTACAACACTACCGAAGCCGCTGGAGAAATCGTCCCCAATACCGAATTCTCTACGAAAGCAGCAAGGGATTGACTATACACC
>JBARVL010000493.1:0-4812 GCA_049646245.1 Crinalium sp.
AGAGGGGCAGGGGAGCAGAGGGGCAGAAAGTAGGTTGGGTTGAACAAAGTGAAACCCAACATTTATAAGGCTTTGGGTGGCGCTGCGCTTAACCCAACCTACAAATCATAACTGTACGGGTTTCCTGAGAGGGAATCCGCCCTTAAGCTGTATGTGCGCGATCGCATAACGGGATAAATTAGATATAGGCGCAATGCCAGCCTCTATTAGTAGATAGCAGCGCCGCCAGATCTACTTGTCGCTCGAAAGATGTTTGCAGCCGTCATAATCGCTACAGTTAAATCGAGCTTAAACCCTTGAAAATATCTATGTCTAATAAATTGTTTTCCCATATCAAACCATTTTTTAAACCATTAATCGCCCTTGCTCTGGTAATGGTATTAACACTAGGCACTGCGAGTAGCGCTTTAGCAGCCCGTAGTGGCGGACGAATTGGTGGGGGTTCTTTCAGTAGAAGCCCTAGCTATAGTGCGCCTCGTACCTACTCTCCAGGCGGTGGCGGTGGTTACTACCCAGGCGGTGGCGGTTACTACCCAGGCGGTGGTGGTTTTGGATTACCGTTTCTCCTGCCTTTCTTTGGCTTTGGTGGAGGGTTGGGCGGTTTATTCGGTATCTTTATATTCATTGCAATTGCCAACTTCTTAGTACAATCTTTCCGCCGTGTTGGTGCTGGTAATGATACCGAAAGTTTGGGTTACAACAATTCCCAAGTTTCAGTAGCACGAGTACAAGTAGGTTTATTAGCACAAGCGCGTGAGTTGCAAACCGAGTTAAACGATCTCGCTCGTACTGCTGATACGAGTACTGCTGAAGGACGGGCGCAAGTACTCCAAGAAAGTGCTTTAGCTTTGCTACGTCATCCTGAATATTGGGTTTATGGAGCAGGACAATTTGAGCAAACTGGATTAGCATTAGCTGAAGCTAAGTTTAATCAATTAGCTTTGGCTGAACGCAGTAAGTTTACTGAAGAAACTCTTTCTAATGTCAACAACCAATTGCGTCAAGCTAGTTCCAATGCTGCTTTAACTGCTGGTGGTGGAGAATTAGCTCAGGCTACACAAGCGCCTAGCGAATATATTTTAGTAACGCTTGTAGTTGGTTTCGATGGTAATCTGCAACTGCCAACTATCAACAGTTCTGACGATATGCGTCAAGCTTTACGTCAAATCGGTAGTATTTCAGGCGATCGCCTGCTGGCTGTCGAAGTTCTCTGGACTCCCCAAGCAGAAGGCGACACACTCACAACCGATGATTTACTCGCCTATTATCCTGATTTGAAGTTGATCTAAATCCTTAAAATATGCTAAGAAAAAGGGCTGTTAATCAGTCCTTTTTTTATAGGTATAAGATGTTAGTTAAGGGGAAAACCTTCGATTTAGTAAACGCGATGGAAATAAAGGACTTACGCAAACACCATCGTTTTGCCCCCCCAACCCCCCAAGTTTGGGGGGAGTAGCTCCTAGTTCCCCCCAGATTTGGGGGGCTAGGGGGGCGAATGCGTAAGTCCTAATAAAGTAATGTTTCTTAAAAGCTGCTTGCATAAAATAGTTATCTGTTTACAGGATTAACCTGAACTAGCTATAAGGTATAAATTTGAAGCTAATATTACAGAGATTTAATTAATGAGCAGCCCAGGTAGAAAGAAAAGAACTATTTTATTTTTAGCAGCAAATCCGAAAAACTCTACTCCTTTGCGTCTAGATGAAGAAGTCAGGGAAATTGATGCGGGATTAAGACGCGCCCAGAAGCGGGAAGAGTTTCAATTAGAGCAACAATGGGCAGTTACACCTAGAGATATGCAACGGGCGGTATTAGAATTTAACCCCCAAATTGTGCATTTTTCTGGGCATGGTGTAGGTGAAGGAGGTTTGGCGCTAGAAGATGAACATGGGCAAGCAAAACTTGTTAGTGCTAAGGCTTTGGCGGGTTTGTTTGAGTTGTTTATGGATCAGGTGGAGTGTGTGTTGCTCAATGCTTGTTATTCGGAAGTACAAGCACAAGCGATCGCACGTCACATTCCCTACGTTATTGGGATGAATCAAGCAGTTGGTGATACCGCAGCTAAAGAATTTGCGGTAGGTTTTTATGATGCTTTAGGGGCAGGGAGACCAATTGAATTTGCGTATAGATTGGGTCGTAATAGAATCAGCATGGCTGGAATCTCTGAAGAACTCACGCCTGTACTAATTAAGAAATCAGATATTATAGCACAGGGAAGCGATATTTGTCTATTAACAACTGAAGTAGAACCAGCAGTTGTCTTAGAACCGCGATCGCTTACTGCCGTAAAAAGTTCACCTGTTGCTGCCATTTCATTAGATAATCCTGAAGGTTCTGTTAGTTTAGATTCTTCCCTTTACATCGAAAGACCACCGATTGAAATTGATTGCTATCAAAATATAGTTAGACCTGGGGCATTAATTCGGGTGAAAGCGCCCCGACAAATGGGTAAATCTTCTCTACTCCAAAGAATTCTCTATCACGCCCGTCAAGAAGGACACCAAACTGCTTATATTAATTTCCAGTCAGCAGATGCGGAATTTTTGACTAAGATTGATTTGTTTTTACAATGGTTTTGTGCCAGCATTAGTAATGAATTAAATTTAGATGCGCGGTTAGAAGATTACTGGAAAGGCGTTTTAGGTAGTAAAAATAAGTGTACTAATTACTTCCAACGCTACTTACTTTCAACTATTAATCTCACCTCTGAAACCTTAACTTTAGGGCTAGATGAGGTAGACCAAATTTTTCAATACCCAGAAATTGCTCAGGACTTTTTTGGCTTGTTGCGGGCATGGCATGAAAAAGGGAAAAATGAGTTAGTTTGGAAAAAGTTACGTTTGGTAATTGCCCATTCCCAAGAAGTTTATATTCCCCTTAATATTAATCAATCACCTTTTAATGTGGGGGTAGCAATTGATTTACCAGAGTTGAATCAGACACAAGTTACAGATTTGGTAAAACGGCATGAGTTAAATTGGTCGATTAGTGAAATTGAGCAACTGATGGGAGTAGTAGGTGGGCATCCCTATTTATTAAGAAAAGCTTTGTATGAAATTACTCGCGGTAGCTTGACATTAGAAAAGTTTTTGCAAGTTGCCCCGACAGAAGAGGGGCTTTATGGCGACCATCTCCGCCGTCATTTGGTCAATTTAAAAGAAAATCCGAGTTTAGAAGCTGGGATGAAGCAAGTAGTAGCCACTGATGCCCCTGTGAGGTTAGAACCAAGTCAGGCTTTTAAATTGCGGAGTATGGGTTTAATTGAGTTGCGGGGTAATGATGTGGTTCCATTATGTAATTTATATCGAATTTATTTCCGCGATCGCCTGGGAGTAATTTAATGGCTGCAACTCCTCCAACCAATTATCAATATCAAATCGGTGGCAGTTTACCAGTAGATGCACCAACTTATGTGCGGCGCAAAGCTGACATGGAACTTTACGACTGGTTGAAAGCCGGGGAGTTTTGTTATGTTTTGAACTCGCGCCAGATGGGTAAATCTAGTTTGCGAGTTCAGACTATGCAGCGATTGCAAAATGAAGGATTTGCTTGCGCTGCTATTGATATTACTGCGATTGGTACTTATGGGATTACTGCGGAACAATGGTATGCCGGAATTATTGATAGTTTGGTTGGTAGTTTAAATCTTTATGAAAATTTCGATTTAGACCTGTGGTGGACATCTCAAGAATTGCTGTCACCTGTGCAGAAGTTGAGTAAGTTTTTTGATAGTATATTGTTGCCAGCAATTCATCAAAAAATTGTCATTTTTATAGATGAAATTGATAGCGTTTTAGCACTAGAATTTAATATTGATGACTTTTTTGCGGTAATTCGAGATTGTTACAATCGCAGGGCAGATAAACCAGAATATTGCAGATTAACCTTTGCTTTGCTTGGGGTAGCAACTCCGGCAGATTTAATTAAAGATAAACGGCGAACACCATTTAATATTGGTCGTTCTGTTGAGTTGAATGGCTTTTGTTTAGAAGAAACAAAACCATTAATTCAAGGATTAGCTAGTATTAGTAGTCCTCAATTAGTGATGGCAGCCGTATTAAATTGGAGCGGAGGGCAGCCATTTTTAACCCAGAAATTATGCGATTTGATTTTATTAACTAATTCTCAACCAACAGTAGGAAGGGAAATTGAATGGGTAGCTGATTTGGTGCGATCGACAGTAATTGAACATTGGGAAGCGCAAGATACCCCAGAACATTTAAAGACAATTAGAGACAGGATTTTATACAGTACCGGACAACGCGCAGGTAGATTATTAGGTTTATATCAGCAGATTTTGCAATTAGAGGAAGTTGTTGCTGATGATAGTCCTGAACAAATGGAATTGCGCTTATCTGGTTTAGTATTTAAACGAGATAGCAAACTGCAAGTTTATAACCTTATTTATGCTGAGGTATTTAACTTTAAATGGGTAGAAGAAGTTTTAGCTAGTTTGCGTCCTTATGCTCAAGCACTTACAGCTTGGTTAGAGTCGGGGTCTGAAGATGAATCGCGCTTATTGCGAGGACAAGCATTAATTGATGCTCAAACTTGGGCAGCAGAGAAAAGTTTGGGCGATCAAGATTATCGGTTTTTAGATGCTAGTCAAAAGTTAGAAAGGCGTGAGGTTGAAAGAGATTTAGAAACGCAAAAGCAAGCGAATCAGATTTTACAATCAGCACAACAAAAAGCTGAGTTGGCTTTAGGCGAAGAAAAAGCAGCTAACCAAAGGTTAACAGCAGCACAACAGCAAACAGAAGTAATTATTAGTAAAGGTCGTAGAACCAGAATTATTACTTCTGTTGTGGCTGG
>JBARVL010000494.1:0-3289 GCA_049646245.1 Crinalium sp.
TGATATAATGAAGAGTTTGCAATCGAAGAGCGAAAAGCACTTAGCACTCAGCCCTCAGACACAAGAATTGTTGCCTACAAAAAGCGAGGCAGTTCGGATAGCTGAAATGCTGATAGCTTAGTAAATTACGACGCTCTCACACTCAAGGAGTTAGCACATGGCCCGGATGTATTACGACGCGGATGCGAATTTAGACTTGTTAGCCGGAAAAACGGTAGCGATTATCGGTTACGGTTCTCAAGGTCACGCTCACGCGCTCAATCTCAAAGATAGTGGCATGAATGTCATTGTCGGGCTGTATCCGGGCAGTAAGTCTGCTGAAAAAGCAAAGCAAGCTGGTCTGGAAGTCCACAATGTCGCTGATGCCGCTAAAGCAGCCGATTTCATTATGATTTTGCTGCCAGACGAAGTGCAAAGAACAGTTTATAAAGACGAAATTGAGCCGAATTTGACAGAAGGAAAAGTTTTAGCTTTTGCTCACGGCTTCAATATTCACTTTGGTCAAATTGTTCCACCACAAAACGTGGATGTAGTCATGGTTGCACCCAAGGGACCAGGACATTTAGTGCGACGCACTTATGAACAAGGCGAAGGTGTACCCGCGTTGTTTGCAGTGTATCAAGATGCTTCTGGTCAAGCACGCGATCGCGCAATGGCTTACGCTAAAGGTATTGGTGGCACTCGCGCGGGTGTTTTAGAAACAACTTTCCGCGAAGAAACAGAAACCGACTTATTCGGCGAGCAAGCAGTATTATGTGGCGGCTTGAGTGCGCTGATTAAAGCTGGCTTTGAAACCTTGGTCAATGCTGGCTATCAACCAGAATTAGCTTATTTTGAATGTCTGCACGAAGTTAAATTAATTGTTGACTTAGTTGTAGAAGGTGGTTTGGCGAAGATGCGTGATAGCATCTCCAATACTGCCGAGTATGGTGATTATACTCGCGGTCCTCGGCTTGTGAATGACCAAACTCGCGCCGAAATGCGGAAAATTCTCCAAGAAATTCAAAGCGGTCAATTTGCGCGGGAATTTGTGTTAGAAAACCAATCTGGTAAAGCTGGGTTTACTGCTATGCGCCGTCAGGAAGCTGAACACCCAATTGAGGAAGTAGGCAAAGATTTACGGGCGATGTTTAGCTGGTTGAAGAAAACAAATTAAATCAGTGAACAGTTGACAGTTAACTGTCAACTGTCAACTGTCAACTGATTGAAATACCTTACTTTTTCTCCTCTTGCGGGTTTTTTTCTAATTTGTCGATCGCTTTTTGTGTACGTTCAGAAGGCTTGGTTTTGGGTTTCCAAGCTGGAAATAAACCGACTAAGAAATTGTTTAATGAGGCTCTGCTTTGCACACTTGCTGTATTTAGGGGTTTGGGAAGGAAGCGATCGCCAACAGAAATAAACAGCACAGCTAAAATGACGACAATTGTACTAATACTCTTAGGACCCATAAGTTATTAGATTTGAGTTCTATTAAATGGTTTAATCTTATTTTTCCCACTAATAGCCCCACAACAGTCACCAATTTTTCATACCATAGTCAGAGTTTCCTAGCCTTCATCTAAAAAAGACCACAAAATCCCCTCTTAAACTTTTCGTGTAGGTTGGGTTGATGCCGGAAACCCAACATTTCTATATCAGGACTTACGCAGATACACTAAATACAGGGGCAACCACAGGGGGATTGCCCCTACAGATGGTGTTTATTTTCATAATTTGCGTAAGTCATGTATATGTTGGCTCGGTTATACCCTTTAAAAGCAGCTACGCCAACAACCATCCTATAAATTAATTAATCTCTTCTTATATAATTTCGCCTAATTTAAAATGCAAAATCGTCTTTGGCTTAAATTAGCTATCTATTTAGAGATAGGATTAGGGCTAATCTTACTAAAAATTACATCAACACAGGCAGCTAATGCTCAAATGTCTGGCTCAGTGCCTTTAAAAATTGCTCAAATATCCCTACAACCATTTTTTGATCAAATCAATAATCCTGAGTTTCGTCGCTTTCCATCTGGGAACCCAGCAGATATCACACCCCTACCACCGTACCTCAATGCTTTTGACCAAGCTGTGCTAAAAACTTGTGGAACAATTGGGGTAGTTTATACTTTTGGAGTAGTAATTAAACAAGGAAATAGAACGGTGAGCGATCGCCTCAAGGGTTATAGCCTTGTCAGCGATGCCGCAGAAATACTTATAGATGCAACTAAAGCTTTCAAATCTCAGGGAAATAAGGAAGGAGCCTGCCTTTATCCGGTGCGAGATCAAAATTCAGGAAAATCTTATCAAGCAGTTTTTGTTAAAGATAGAAAAGCAATTGTAACTTTTTACCCTGATGCAACTCCTAAAGGTAAAGTTTGTGCAGTTAAGTAACTCACCCTAAATAAATATAAATCTTTAAAATAATAAATTTAATACAAATATTTGGACTAAAGCTAACTTTGATTGTGTTAAACGGAGAATTGAGCAAATTAATGCTCGAATCGAATTAGTAATAGAAAAACCTTTGGAGAACTCCAAGGATGAAAACCTTCTTTAGTCGCTAAGAAGTTTTTTAAAATTAAATGATTGATTATTCATCAAATATTCACCAAATTTCTGATTTTAAATAAAAGTTTTATTGTGTTTTTTTAGCTTGGCGCGGGCAAGATGCCCGCACTAGATGGCGATCGCATTTATGGTTAAGCTTCTACCATTTCTCTGAAGGCTACATATTCTGCAATCTGTAGAGACATCCTTGTACGCCTCTACATCAAATATTTGTATTACTAAACAAAGGTGGGCGATATTGACTCCAAGGTTTTGTAGCTTCAATTTGTGCAGCTAAAGAAATTAAAGTAGCTTCTGCTGCTGGACGACCAATTAACTGTACACCGACAGGTAAATTTGTAGTAGAGTCAAAACCTGTAGGAAGTGCGATCGCAGGTTGTCCAGTAGCATTAAATGGTGGACACGCCCCGATCCAAGCAGTCATTTGTTGAAAAGTTTCTTCAGGACTAAGATCAGCCCATTGATGAATTTTGATCGGCGGGTGCATAAATACAGGTAGCACCAACACATCAAAGTTATCAAAAAACGCCACAATTTGCCGTGACGTTACCTGCATTTGAGTAACCGCTTGTAAATACTCCCCAGCAGAAACAGCATTCAGCACCAACCAACGATTTAAAGGACTCAGTACTTCAACGGGAATTCCCGCCGCCGCCACCCCCGCCTGCCAAACTATAGGAAAAGATGTGAGTAAACCACTAAAATCAGGGCAAGCTGATTCAATACTGTGACCCAT
>JBARVL010000495.1:0-2222 GCA_049646245.1 Crinalium sp.
GAGAACTTAATTGCCTTTCTACAGCCTTCACACAACCAGCACATTTCATCCCCGTGACATCAAGAGTAATAGTTTCACGGGCTAGGATTGGGGTAGAAACAGGGGTTTCACTTAAAACTTGCATATAGGATTTTTAAATTTACTGCTATAGATTAGCAACACCTGTAGAGCAAGTGTCTCTTCTTTGAGGGTAAGCGAAATTACCTAAAACGCCACATCACCCCCAGACTGAAGCAATGGCAAAAGTCATCCAGTACGGGAGAGCTTTTTTAATTTTTAATTGTTTGCCATCTCTTAGCTTAAATAATCGTCAAATTTGTAATTTTTATAAATGTTTTTACTATAATAAAATGCGATAATACTGAAATGGTATTCCTGTACGGTGCTTAACATCCAAGACGGATTTATATTCACCTCGACGTTGCCTTTCTTGAGTGATTTTCTGAGCCACTGACGCTTCTAAACCACATCTCATCAATTCTTCTGTAGAAAAAATATTTAAGCGTTTCCAAGAACAGTCTATTTCTTTGTTTAAGTCATAACTGAATATAATTAAAGGCGCTAGGCGTGGTAAGTAGCTTTCAGGAATACCAGCAATTTCATGTAATTCTTCTAAATGAGTAAAAAGATAGCCCTCATTTTGTAAAGATTCAATATTATTAGCATAAACAATAGGCAGTCCTAAAGCTTTTACCAGGTCATCTTTAGAACAGTTATTGATATCAATTTTGCCATGAATATCAGCCATTAATTGGGCAGTTTGACGATCTTCAGGAATTAATAAACCTTTGGCAGATGTTTTGATCAGATATCTTTTTTTTAAATAAAAAGCTGTGGCGATTTGAAATAACCAAATCAACAATGCTAAGTGAGTTGAAGATAATGCTAAGGCTGCTGTAGTTATCCCAGCACCTAATAACAACCAATTAGTTGTATTAGATTTATAACCTGCCCATGCGATCGCTAATCCCCCAAAGGCGGGGAAAAAAGACCACCATACCCAATTAGGCGTTTGTTGTAACAAAGATGATGGCGATCTCATGTATTGTCTATGATTTAAGTTTAAATTATAAAGAATCTAACATTTTTCGGCGTTTTTGCTCGTATTCTTCGGCAGTAATTACTCCTTGTTCAAACAGATTTTTTAAATTAGACAAAGCTTTAGTAGTATCACTAGCAGACACAGACCCACTTGCATAATTACCCATCATTGTGTGATTAAACTTAGCATTAAAGTCGGTATCTGACATAAATAATAAAATCAACAACTCAAAAAAAGCGATGATTCCAGGAATAAAAGTCCAACAAAATAGTAAGTAGAAAATACCTGCGCCTGTTTGCCCTAAATAAAATTTATGCGCCCCTATTCCCCCCAGGAATAAACACAGAACAATAGCTACGCCTTTATTTCTCAATTTTTTAGCCTCTCTTAATTTAATTAGCTTTACTTTAACTATTTAGTTTTACCGAGGTAACTTCTAGTAAGAAGTAATTATGAACATATCCTATACAACACCGTTAGATGCGCGGTTAAATCAATTAACGCTTAATATTTTTTAGTCAAGATTACCAATAAGGTTTTTTCTAGCAGACCTCGGCAGTTGATGTTTTAAAAAATATATCAGCACCACTCCTAATTTAGCTGACAGCAAAACTAAGTAAACGCTAAAGAGATCGTTAAGATTTGCTGCTGATGGTAAAGAAAATGCTATGACTCCAACTGCTGCATAGGGCAAGAGACTGCTCCAACTTCCTGCGCGTACTAACTTGCCAGTGTTGAATTTTCTCATTACCCTACCGCAATAATATAGTCAATATTTTCGTGACAATCAAAGGTCTTGTCAAGTTATTTGCCCGCAAATTTACATTTCGATAAACTGTGTTCAAAACTTAACAAATTATTACGTTTTTTGAGATTTACCTTGATTAGCTACCGCCACTACCTAAGATAAATAAACTTAGAAGTGTGCCACTATTCCATAGGCTATGTAGGAGTATAGAAGATAGTAAATTGCGCGATCGCGTATATACTACCCCTAAGATTATCCCTAGTGTCATTAACGGCAATACTTCTGATAAACTCAGGTGTGCGATCGCAAACAAAAAGCTACTAAGAATAATTGCACCCCAAGCAGGGAAATAACGGGTGAGTGAAGGTAGCAGAAAACCTCGAAATAAGAACTCCTCAAATAGTGGTGCTGCGATCGCGGCTGTGGTAAAAA